>JAJRSN010000024.1 GCA_024278715.1 Calditrichota bacterium | reverse complement strand
TACCGTGGTCGAAGCTCCCGCGGTTATCGCCACGCATCTCATGGAAGTTTTAAGAAGCCACGCCTATAAATTGCTCGACCGCCAGGAAACGCAGCGCATGTTAGACCATTTAAAAGAGACCCATGCCGCCCTTGTGGAAGGACTGGTGCCGGAAGTGGTTTCATTGGGCACCATCCGTTCAATTTTAAAGAATTTATTACGCGAGCATGTGCCTATTCGCAATCTGGTTACTATTTTGGAAACGGTTGCCGACTATGCGCCCTTTACTAAAGATGCCGAGGTGCTAACCGAATATGCCAGAACAGCTCTCGCCGAAACCATCACCGAAATTTTAAAGGTTGAAGAAGGCTACGTAGCAGTGGCTATGCTGGAACCCAAACTGGAAGATCACATTCTTTCGGTTATTCGCGAAGGAGGAGCGCATTTGCAAAATTTGGGCTTTTCACCGCAGCAAGTTAATAATCTTTTTGAAGACCTTGCCGATAAGATTGAAGAGATGTCTAATTTGGGCGTGCAACCGGCGCTGTTGGTCTCGCCGCAAATTCGCCGCGCTGTGCGTAAGTTTACGGAGACCATATTCCCGAATTTATTTGTGGTTGCCTATTCCGAGCTAACCGCAGATACAGAAGTAAAGTCAGTAGGAACAGCGAGATATCCAAATGAAAGTTAAATATTATACCGGGCGCACTCTGGCAGAAGCCATCGGTCGCGCCAAAAGAGAGCACGGAAGCGATATTATTCTCCTTGATTCAAAGGAGCTTAAAACCGGAAACAACGGAAGCAAATTGGTGCAGGTTTCCATTTCGGTGGACGAAAAAAAATCCAAGGTAAAACCATGGACTCCGCCTCAGGTGAACAACGCATTGTATAAGCCCAAACAGGAATCGCAAGTGGAAACCCGCGAAGATTTCAACGCCGTTATTTCCAAAATTCTTGCCCGTAAACCCAAAACGCTCGATCAGGAAAAGCAAATCTTAGAAGAATTGGCGGAGTTAAAAGAACAGATAAGTCAGCTTCAGATTAAGAACGCCGGCGAAGAGATCAAATTGCCGCCAAATTATCAGATTGTTTTACAAGAGATGATTAAAAAGGGATTTTCCCGAAAGATGGCGGAAACCCTGATAAAAAAGACCTATCAGTTTACCCCTTCCGGTCCTAACGCTTCCGTGCGCGAAATCATTCGCGCCGTCAAAAACGAATTGCGACCCAAATTCAAGATTTATGATTTAAACAAAAGCAAGAAAAAGAACGATCACAGGGTAATTATGATTGTCGGACCCACGGGCGCCGGAAAGACGACCATGACCATGAAATTGGCGGCTCATCCCAGAATTTTTGCTCAAAAAGAAACGGTTATCATCTCCGCCGATCCTTACGGTCCCTCCGAAGCGCTCAAGGCTTTTTCGAAAATGAGCGGCGTGCCCGTAATCGAAAAGAAGCGCGAAGACGAGCTTTCGTCTATCATGCAAAAACTTGATCGTTACGAGGTGGTGCTGGTGGATGTGGCTGGAAACAGTCCCTTTGCGCCCAACTTTTTAAAGAAAATGGAAGAATATGTGAAAATCGTCAAACCGGATGAAATTATTTTAGTGGCTGCCATGAACATGGATATTGACGATCTTTTCGCTTCCGCCGCCCTGTATTTGCTGCTTAAACCTTCGGCGGTTATTTTAACCAAATTTGACGAAACCACACGCGTGGGTAAATTCTTTTCGCTGATGGAAGAATTGGAATTACCCGTGGCGGCTTTCGGAGAAGGAAAACGCATTTTTATCGATATCGCATTACCGGAAGAATCGTACATTTTCGAAAAAGTATTTGAGGAAAAAGCATGATTCCAAAATTGAAAAGCGGCGTTATCAGTAACCTGGAACATAAAGGTTCAAACGGACGATCTTGCGAAATTATTGCCATTACCAGCGGGAAAGGCGGCGTGGGAAAAACCACCGTCAGCGTTAATTTAGCCATCGATCTGCAGCAGATGAACAAAAAAGTTTTAGTGGTCGATGCCGATCTTCATCTGGGAAATGTGGATTTGATTTTAGGAATCCGCACATCCCGCACTATCGCCGATGTCGTGAAAAAAAATATTTCGTTGGAAGATGTTATCATTCACACAAACGCCAAAATCGATATTCTTCCCGCTTCATCAGCCTCGCTCGATTTAATCGAAAGCGAGCTTTCGGTGTTGCATAAATTGGCTCACGCCTTTAACGATTTCAATCATAATTACGATTACATCATAATTGACACCGGCGCGGGGATTGCCATGACCGTACTTTCGTTTCTTTTGGGAGCGGACAAAATAGGCGTGATTATCACGCCCGATCCGGCGTCGATAACCGACGCTTATGCCGTGATAAAAGTGGTTAAAAGCGTCAATAAAAATATTCCCATTTTCCTGACCTCGAATATGGTCAATCATTCGGACGAAGGCGACATTCTTTACAAAAAGATGAACCTGATGGTTCATAAATTTTTAGACAGTTTTATTCTGTTCGGAGGCTCGATAATTCGCGATGAAATGATAGCTCGTTCCGTTAAAAAGCAGCGTCCTTTTATTCTGGATCATCCGAATTCTTCGGCGGCAAATTCAATCAGAGCGTTAAATCGCAGAATGCTACAAGCATCCAAATTGAATACCTTTGGCAACAAAAATTTATTTGAACGTGTAATAGAAAACAAAAAGATACCTTTGGGATGGAACCTTTGAGAAAATTTGTTTTGCGGATAGCCCTTTTAGCGGCGTTGATTACATTGGTAACCTGTTTGTTGAACGGTATTTCGCTGATTACAAGTGTTTTTCGCAGCGCGGTGGTTTATTTGTTGGTCATCTTGTTAATCGTTATTATGCTGAACATTTTAAGATGGGGGGTCATGGCTACAGCCCCGAGTCAAAATTTACCGAAAGAAGATAAGGAAGTTAACAAATAGAGAAAATGAGCGATGCAAAGAGTAATGTCTAAAATTAAAAAAACGGGTGAAGACCTTGTAAAGCAATATGTTACCACCCGCAACGAAAGGATTAAGGGGAAAATAGTGGAACACTATGCCCCCTTAATCAAGAATATCGTCGGACGATTCAATCTTCAGCATTCGACCACGCTCAGTCCGGAAGATTTGTATCAATACGGAATTCTCGGATTGTTAAAAGCTCTTGAACGGTTTAAGATTAACGGCGTTCCTTTTCATGCCTTTGCCTACAAACGAATTTACGGCGAAGTGGTGGACGCCATGCGCAGAGAAGGGATGATCGGTCGCGACAAATACGAGAAGGTGCGTAATCTGGAAAAGACAATTAAATCTCTCACCGCGTCGCTGGGCAGAGAACCTTCCATCGACGAAGTCTGTAAAGCCATGGACATTACCGAAAAAAATTATCACGATTTGCTCAATACATCTCTGCTTGTTTACACAACTTCATTAAACACAAAAATTACCGATGATGAAGGCGACTTCATTTATCGCATCGATACCCTGACGGATGAATCTTCTTTTACCCCCGAAGAAGAGGTTGAGCAGGACGATCTGAAAAGAAGACTCAAAGAGATTATCATGAATGAATTGAGCGACCGGCAAAAGATAATTTTAGCCCTTTATTTTTACGAAGAATTGACTCTTGCCGATATCCGCAAGGTAATTAATTTGACCGAGGCGAGAATATCGCAAATTTTAAATGAAACGCTGATAAAAATACGTGTTAAACTGATGCAATAGGACGAATCAGGTTTCCGAAAAATGAATTTAGTAGTCATAGAAGACGATTTAAGGCTATTATTACGACGATTGAAAAAAGGCATGATCATCGAAGGAAGGATCGTGCAAATTTTTTCCGATAACCATTACCTTTTGCGAATATACGGACACAATTTAATAATGAAGTCGTCGGTAAAATTCGGACGCTTTGAAGAAGTGCG
>JAJRSN010000394.1 GCA_024278715.1 Calditrichota bacterium | reverse complement strand
TTCGGTTATCCGATCAAAAAAAACGGAGGTGTACGATGAAGTACAAAGTAAGTATGTTCTTAATTCTAACAACGGCGTTTGCCTTTAACGCATTTGCACAGGAAAAACTCACCGGACTGCAAATCATGGAAAAAGTTTACAACCGACCCACCGGGAACGACATGGAAGCCAATTTAACCATGACATTGATTAATTCCGGAGGCAACAAACGGATTCGCGAAATTAAACAGTACAGCCGCGATTTTGGCGCCGTGGAAAAGAAAATCATGTTTTTTATCAAACCGGCAGACGTGCGCAATACGTCTTTTATGAGCTGGAGTTATGACGATCCGAACAAAGACGACGATCAATGGATTTACCTGCCTGCACTCAAAAAGGTAAAACGTATTTCCAGTGACAGCAAAAGCGACTATTTTATGGGATCCGATTTTACTTATGACGATTTAGGCGACCGCAAGCCAAATGAAGATACGCATAAAATTTTGCGCGAAGAAAAACTAAACGGGGAAGATTGCTACGTCATTGAAAGCGTCCCCAAAGACGAAGATTATATGTATTCCAAAACCATCACATGGATTGTTAAGGATAAATGGATTGGTCTGAAAAAAGAATTTTACGACGAAGACGGAGAATATCTTAAAACCCTGACCATCGAAAAATATGACAACATCAAAGGCTTCTGGATTATTCTAACAACAAAGATGGATAATTTGCAGAAAAACCATCAAACCGTTATGGAATTGACCGATGTAAAAATCAATATTGGCATTCCGGCGAACAAGTTTACGGAAAGAATGATGAAAAGAGGGTTGAAATAATGAAGCACGTAAAATCTGTTATTGCCGTTCTGCTTTTAGCCTTTGGTATTCAGGCGCAGGGAATTTCGTTTACCGGCTATGCCCGTAATTACACCGGTATTCTGCTGACCGGCGATAATGAGTTTTCCATCATTCAGAATACGCTTAATCTGAATATGGAGCAAAGCAAAGATAAAGTGGCTTTTAAAGTAAATCCGTACATTTATCAGTACGCCAATAAAGAACTGGAAATAGGCTTGCGTGAGGCTTATCTGGATATTTATTTTAATTCCGTGGATCTACGCATCGGTCAACAGCAGATCATCTGGGGCAAAGCCGACGGCGTGTTCATTACGGATATTGTTTCGCCTAAAGATTTACGAGAATTTTTGCTTCCCGATTTTGATGAAATCCGCATGGGCGTTACCGGTATAAAAGCTGATTATTACATCGGTGATAATACGTTTGAACTGGTCTGGCTGCCGACCTTTACGCCGACGCTTTGGCCGGAAGAAGGAAGCATTTGGCTGCCGACGCCGGAATTCCCCGTCAAGACTGTGATTGATCATTCCAAAGAAGGGGTAAAGGCGTCTCTGAAAAACAGCGAAGTATTTGCCAAATTTTCCGCGCTGACCGCTTTAGCGGATTTTGAATTGATTGGCGGTTACGCCTGGGACGACGATCCCACCATGCATGTAATTAAGCAAATCGATCCGACAACGCATCGGCTAAGCGGATTAACGGTTTATCCGCAGCATCACCGTTTAGCCATCGGCGGCGGGAGTTTTAGCACCACATTAGGACCTTTTGTGCTGCGCGGCGAAGGAGCCTACTACAACGGCAAATATTTCAACACCGCCGATCCCATGGCAAAGGAATCGGTGATTAAAAAAGATTATCTGCATTATCTGCTGGGTCTGGATTACACTATTTTCGATATTCACCTCAGCGGGCAGTTCATTCAGCAGGCTATTCTGGACTATGACGATTATATTGAAAATGATCAATATTCCAACATGGCTACATTTTTAGCTGATCGCAATTTTCTGAACGAAACGCTGAATCTCTCTTTTTTCATGTACTACGATTTCAATAACAAAGCATCGCTGATTCGTCCCAAACTTATCTATGACCTGGCTGACGGATTTGAAATACTTGTGGGCGCTAATATTTTTACCGGCACGAAGGGAATGTTTGGTCAGTATAACGATAACGACATGGTTTACGCAAAAATTAAATACAGCTTTTAATTATATTAACCGGATGCCGGAAAAAGGTATTAATAAAAAAGAGGGAATATCTTAATGAAAACTCTTCCCTTTAAAAAAAAACATCGTTTCCGCTTATTAGAATGGTTTTTAACCATATTTTTCCTTCAGGTCTTTGGCTTGTACACCATCGGCTATGCGAACGATAATTTTTCATCCGATCTCAAAATAGGTCTGGTGTTAAGCGGTGGAGGCGCCCGCGGAATTGCGCATATTGGCGTTATTATGGCGCTCGAAGAAAATAATATTCCCATCAATATGATTGCTGGCACCAGCATGGGAAGCATCGTTGGCGGACTTTATGCCTGCGGTTACTCCGGAAGTGAAATGAAAGATATTGTCAATAGGATTGACTGGGACAGCATCTTCAACCAAAAACCTGATCCCAAACGTGTACTGGTCAGTAAACGTTACGGAATAATGGAGCCGATTCTCCGCTTGCGCTTCAGACTGTGGGACATTTACCTGCCCTATGGTTTAAACAACGGGCAGAGGATAAGTGAAGAATTGTTTTATTTGACGGCTCCGGCAAACTTTGCTGCCAAAACCAACTTTGACAGCCTGGTCGTTCCTTTTCGCGCCATCGCAGTCGATATTGCCGCCGCGGAGCTGCTTTCATTAAAGCAAGGCGATCTGGCACAAGCTATTCATGCCAGTATGGCAATTCCTCTAATATTTTCTCCTGTCATAGTTGACAATCGTATGTTGGTTGACGGAGGCGTGCTCAATATTTTACCCACGGATATTGTTAAAGATATGGGAGCCGATGTCATTATTGCCAGTGATCTTGAAGGATTATTCCCGTTAGGCAAAGAACCCAAACATTTCGCCGATGTTGCCATGCACACGCTCGATATTACCATACGTGAGCTGAAAAAAAATAACGTCAGACTCGCCGACGTTTTAATCGAGCCTGATTTGGGTAACCATTCGTCTGCCGATTATTCGGGTATTGACTCCCTCATTCAGGCAGGTTACGAAGCAACCATGGCTAAAATGAATGAAATAAAAAAGATTATCCCGAAAACACAAAGAGCTCATCCACCTTCAAAACGACAATTGAACGATAAACTTATAAATCAGGCGCGCATTAACCGGATCAGGGTGACAGGCAACGATCGTGTAAGGCTGCCTGTAATTACCGCAGAATTTCCTTTAAAAGAAGGAGATGTTTTCAATCTGGACAGGGCAATTAACGGGGTAAAAAATATTTACGCTACGGGTTTATTTGAAAATGTCCGGCTGGAACCGGAATATCTTACGGATGATTTGCTTGAGATCAATATTCACGTAATCGAAAAATACCCGCGAACCATCGGTTTTGGATTGAATTACCGCTCGGAAGAAGGATTTAACGGTTTCGTTCAAATTGTACATTTCAATTTTTTCGGCTGGGGCGAACGGTTCATGCCGCTTATCCGATTTGGCGAACTTCACAAGCGCGCCGGACTGGAAATTGTGAACGATCGTTTTTTTGCAACACCGCTTACCGTACATAACGGAATCTACTATGAAAGGGATCATCCCTATCTTTACAATGAACAGGGAGAACAAACCGGAAATCTGGAAACGGATCGTATCATCGCGCAATTTTCCGTTGGCGTACAACCGAATCACAATCTTCTTTTTACCGCAGGATTGCAGGGGGAGCGGGTGTGGTTGAAAAAAAACCGACTATTGGGATTATCTGCCCAGACAACTGAGTATTGGAGCGCTTACGGAAAGATTGTCTTTGATAATACGGACGATCGATATTTCCCCGAAAGCGGTATCCGTTTCATGTTAAAGGGAGAATCGGT
>JAJRSN010000023.1 GCA_024278715.1 Calditrichota bacterium | reverse complement strand
TCCCTTGCCGTAAAGTTCGGGTTTTTTAATACTAACTTTTGGCACAAGATTTTCTTTATTGGGATCGTAAAAATCGCGGTCGCCGTCGCCGATTATCAGTTTGGCTAACATCACGCCTTTTTCGCGGATTCGTTTGGTCAAGGCGCGTGTGTCGATGCCGGAAATTGCCGGAATTTTTTGATTGTAAAGCCACTGAGCCAGACTTGTTTTCGCCTGCCAGTGAGAATAATCGAGTGAATAATCATCGACCACCAATCCGCTGATCATTCCCTTGGGCGCTTCGTACCAGCGAAAACGATCCCGCTCGTTTTCAAAAGGCGGCATCCCGTAATTTCCGATTAGCGGAAAGGTTAAAACCAGAATTTGCCCGTAGTAAGAAGGATCGGTTAAAGATTCCGGATAGCCGGTCATTCCGGTGTTAAAAACAATTTCTCCCGCGGTGGATTGCGGATGCCCGAAAGAGGTGCCATAAAAAACGCTGCCGTCTTCGAGGATGAGCCGCGCCGTTGTTTGTGCGTCAACCATGTGTTCCCGTATCGTTTAATTTTGTCCGTATTTTGGGATAATAGTTTACATAAATATACAAAATAATGCAAAAAATTGTTGGCGACTATTTATCCTCTTTATTCAGTTCTTTCAAAAATTTAGAGATTTGATTGTGCATGCTGAAAAACAGGTCTTGTTTTAATAAATATTGAGCTATTGCTTTGGCTTCTTCTTTTCTGTTTAATTTGGACAGGGTCTGCGCTTTTTTAAAGTAAATTCGGAATTGCAGCGAATCGATGGCAAGGGCTTTATCGAACATGGTCAACGCGGAGTCGTATTTTTCCTGCTTTAAATAAAATCTGCCCAGATAATCATAAGAAAAAGGCTTGTCCGGTTTGAGAGCGACGATTTTCAGGAAATACTTTTTTGCCTTCTCCGGTTTTTTGGCGTCCAGATAAAAAAAGCCGGTTTCGCTCAAAACGTAGGTGCTGTCGGGGGCTGATTTTAACGCGGATAAATAGGCGTTTTCAGCTTTGGAAAATTGTTTCTTTTTTTTGTAATAGCGACCCATGAGTATTTTGCCGCGGACGGGGTCTGACTTTTGAACCTGTTTGGCGAGTTCAAGCGCCTTTTGTTCGTCGCCGCCGGCAATTCCCGGCGCCATTAAATAGTACATGAACAGTTTTTCCCGCACGTCCATGTTTTTAGGATCGGCTTCAATTGCTTTTTGCCAGTTGGATTTAATTTTGGAAACGGTAAAAATGGCGGAAAACATGCTTGAATTCTGGGCTTTAACCGCGTAAACATCACCGAGCCATTCGTAAAAGCGCGATTTATCCTGCGATTTGGACAGGGCGTCGTTGGCATAGTCAACCGCCGCGTCAATATCGCCTTTAATAAGCCGGATAAGGCTTAAGTAATAAAGCGCCTCGGGATCGGATCTGTAATTCTTCAGGAATTGTTCAGCCTGATCGAATTTGCGTTGTTTTATAAGTTGTTCGGCTTTTTTGGCAACCGGCGAATCGGAAGCCGTAAGCACAAAAAAAGAAATTAAAACCAGAAAAAAGCTGCGTATCATTTTATGGCTCCTGTTTCGAATTATTTACGGGACGAATTAAAATACGTTAATTTAAGATAAAAGATACAAAAATTAGACGATCGGTAATGTAATTTGATTGCCAAACGTTGGTTTGTTCGTTAAATTAACTTTAAAATTTGCACAGGGCTAACGTTTAACCCACTTAAAGGAAACTTTTATGAAGCGTTTTGTTATCCTCTTTGTTCTGATAATCTTTTTTGCCGGCTGCTCCGACCAGGGCAAAATTATCAACGATTTTCAGTCGATTCAGCGGCAAATCCGGGAAAAGTTCGCTCCCGATAAAAGTTTGGCATTTGTGAATTTTGAACTGACCCGCCGAAACAAAACATGGGTTCTGAAAGGCGAGACAACAGTTCCCCAGGCTCATTCCGAATTAACTAAAAAACTGGATTCTCTGCTTTCAAAGAATTTTACCGATAGCAGCGTTATTCTGCCCCATCCCGAGCTGGGTGACAGTATTTACGGAATAGTGCGGGTGAGCGTGGCTAATATCCGCCGCGAACCGCGCCATCCCGCCGAGTTGATCGATCAAAGCATTATGGGCAACGAACTTAAACTTTTGAAGAAAAAAGGTAGCTGGTATTTAATCCGGACCAATTACGGCTATATCGGCTGGATGACCAAATATTCGTTTTGGCGAACGGACGAAAACGGCATCGCCGACTGGGAGAAAAGCAAACAGGTAATGGTTTATTACCCGGTTGACCGCATCTTTTCGCGACCAGATCCAAAATCGATTCCGGTTTGCGATGTGGTCATGAATTCTACCTTAAAATTTATCGCCAAAAAGGGAAAATGGATACTGGCGGAAACTCCGGATCAACGCCGGGGATATCTTCTCGCCGCCCACGCGGGACCTGTGGTTCCGGTGAAATCGCCGTCCGGAGTAAAACCGGAAGACCTTGTAAAAACGGCGTATCAGTTGATGGGCATTCCCTATTTTTGGGGAGGCAATTCTTCCAAGGGCAGCGACTGTTCGGGGTTTACGCAAACCGTTTTCAGGGCTAACGGAATTCAATTGCCGCGCGACGCCAGACAGCAGGTTCTTATGGGTAAGGAAATTATTCCCGAAGATGATTTTTCTAACGTCAAACCCGGAGATCTTTTATTCTTCGGATTGAAAGATCGGATAACCCATGTGGGAATGAGTCTCGGCGGGTACAAATTTATTCATCAGGACAGGGAAGTGCGCGTTAACAGTCTTAATGAGCGGGATGAAAATTTTAACGGCTACCGGAAAAAAACGTTAAAGAAAATAAAACGCATTTTAAAATAGAAAGGACGGGTCATGAATTTAAGTAGAAAACAATTCCTGCAACTTTCCGGATCGTCCGTTTTAGGTTTCTCGTTATTAAGTTCGGTGTCCGGTTGCAGCGAATCAAATTCCATTCAAAAAATCACAGGATCGGGAGAAATAATGATCGATGTAAAAACCAAACGACTCGATTTAGCCCACACCTGGACTATTTCGCGTAATTCCAGTGATTTTAAAAACAATGTTTTTGTTAAAATCGAACGCAACGGTATTACGGGCTACGGCGAGGCTGCGCCAAACGTGCGCTACGGAGAAGATTCCAAAAAGACCACCAGACGCATTAACGAAGCAAAAAAAATATTCGAACGAAACAATCTCTTCCATTACGTGGATATTAAGGATGAAACCGACAAAACGATTACGGATCAAAGTTGCGCCAAAGCCGCTTTGGATATTGCTTTGATGGACTGGATCGGTAAAGCGTTGAATGTTCCTTTGTACAAACTTTGGGGACTGGACACGGGAAAAGCGCCCGTAACCTCCTTTTCAATCGGCATCGACACGGTTGAAGTAATCAAGCAAAAAGTACGCGAAGCCGAACAGTATCCTATCTTAAAGATCAAAGTGGGCACCGATCGTGATCGGGAAATTATCAACGCCGTGCGCAGCGTTACGGACAAACCCATTCGGGTGGATGCCAACGAAGGCTGGAAAACAAAAGAAGAGGCTCTGGAAAAGATCAAGTGGCTTAAAGATCAGGGAGTGGAATTCATCGAGCAGCCCATGCCTTCGACCATGATCAAAGAAACCGCCTGGCTGCGTGAGCGAGCCGGCATACCCATCATTGCCGACGAAGCGGTTAAAACAGCCGCCGATATTCCCAAATTAGCCGAGGCTTACGACGGAATTAATATCAAACTGATGAAATCGGGCGGAATACAGGAAGCGCTGCGTATGATTGGCATGGCAAAGGCTTTGGGAATGAAGATTATGCTGGGCTGCATGATTGAAAGTTCGGTGGCGATTTCCGCCGCAGCTCATTTGGCGCCTTTTGTCGATTACGCCGACCTGGACGGCAATTTGCTGATTAAAAACGATCCTTTTTCCGGAGTAAAGGTTGTAAAGGGAAAATTCATCTTTAACGACAAACCGGGTCTCGGAGTAGAGGGAACTTTTTAAGCGAAGCTTTTTAAAGGAATTCCGCCGGATCAGAAGGGCGGGGTTCCTCTTTTTCTTTTGGCTGCTTTGGAACAAGTCAATTTTGCAAATTTGCCGCAAAACGTTTAATTTTTGCCTTTTACAAAAATGCGGACAAACTCGATGCAATTAATGCCCAATGAGCTCATTCTTTCGAATCTTTTACGAAGTTTAACCTTGCGGCGGGTGAAAAATTTGGCGTTAACCGGCTCGTCGTTTTTGCTTTCCGCAGTCAGCGGGCGAACCGTTGTTTGGGGACGTCCTCCAATTTTGACTATTGAACCCACCAATCTGTGTAATTTACATTGTCCCTTGTGCACCACCGGTTCGGGCGAAATGCGGCGCGTACTCGGAAAAATGACGCCGGAAACCTTCGGCAAAATACTCGATCTATTGGGCGACGACGTCTTTTTCCTTTTACTCTACCATCAGGGCGAACCCTATTTGAATCCTCATTTTTTAGAGTTTGTCAGATTAGCAAAAGCCAAGAACATCTATTGCACTACAAGCACCAACGGACATTATTTTGACGAAAAAACCATTAACGCCACCATAGATTCGGGTCTGGACAGTATGATTGTTTCGCTGGACGGAGTAACGCAGGAAAGTTACGAACGCTACCGGGTAAACGGGAAATTAGACAAAGTTTTGGGCGGAGTTCGGCGCTTCATGGAAATAAAAAAACGGCGCAAAACCAAAACTCCGTTGATTGCCCTGCAGTTTTTGGTGATGAAGCACAATGAAGGCGAACTTCCCGCGATTAGGAAGTTAGCCCGCGAATTGGGCGCGGATCGGCTGCTGATTAAAAATATCGAGGTGCATTCCCTGCAAGAAGCCCGCCAGTGGCTGCCCGCGGACGAAAAATTCCGCCGCTACCGGTTCGACGGCGAAAAACTGATCGTAAAAAATTCCGATAAAAAATCCTGCCCGCGACCCTGGTTTTCTACTTTAATAAACTGGGACGGCGGCGTGGTCCCCTGCTGCTTTGATAAAAACGGCGATTTTGAAATGGGCAACATTAACGCGATTGAACATTTTGAAAGCGTCTGGCTCAACAAAAAATTTCGGGAATTTCGCCGCCGCCTGAATACAAATCGCAAAAGCATCGAAATGTGCCGCAATTGTAATCAGGGCTTGGGTAGCTTTATTCCGGAATTTAAGCTTAGGAAAAAGAAAAAGCGGTTAGGTGATGGTGTGACGGGTGAAGAGTAAAAAGAGTGCTGGTAGCCAAAAGCTTTAGCTTGCGTTAATCGCGAACTCTGTGAACGTAATAATTAACAATTGGCGTGGGAGAGGCGATTCGTGATGGTTGAATCGTTAAAGGTATAAGGGTTAAGCGTGTAAGCGGCGATGGGGATGGTGCTTAATGGCTGCAAACGATGAATTGTTTAATTGGTAAACATGATTTCTTTTAAGCGCTAATGAAGAAAGGAGCTCAACTTGTAACTCCTGACCCGGACAAGAGCTGAATCTCAAAAAGAAAGAATTTAATTTTACCTACTCATTTTCCGTTGCGAACTTTGCGGTTTTTGTTTTTAACGCAACATACGCAAGAGCGCGCTACCAAGGCTGCGTTCTCTGCTTTTACCTATTCGTTCTTAGAAGCATAAACGCATAATTCGGATAATTACATCATGCGCACCCGCAAACAAAGCGTTAAATAAAAAGGGAGACCAAATCAAGCCTCCCTGTAATTTTCGGTAGAATTTGTTTTAAACCAGCGGCTTATGTTTTACGGCTACGCCGGTTTAGAAACCGCCGCATTACTGACTATTCTTCGATTAGCGTGTAACCTGCCGGAACTTTAAAACGGTCTTTTGACAAACCCTTGCTTTCAAGTTTCAATAGCTCGGTATGAAAAGCAAAATCCGGTTCATGCGCCGAGGTTTTAGGCTTGGATTTTTCCTTTAATTTCTTTTTAAGCATATTGCCAAACATTCCAGTAGGATTTTTGAAATCAAATCCCGTGCTTTTCTTTTCTTTCATCTCTTTTTTTCCGCCGGGTCGCGTGGCGTAATATTTACCGTCAATAATTACGGGAAAGCCCTTGATTTTTTTCATTTCCTTAACCCATTTGGATTCGGAAAAGTTTGCCTGCTGCTGATTGCCCTGACTCATAGCCTGAAACATCTGAATCCAGTTCAGCCCTAAAATGGCTTCTGTCTGCACGTCCATATCCAGACCGACCTTTTTAAGATAGGTTTTTTGGAATTGCCGTTCTTCTTTTAAAGCGCTTTCAATGGTTCCGGTCGATTCGGTGGTCCATACGTCGGTAAACAGGCTGTCTTTGCCTTTTTCGCCGGTTTCGGTGTTCACCCATTCGGTAACCCAAAAAACATTGTATTCTTTACAGGGGAAATTGTTGATGGTTTTTTGTTTGCCGGTGGGTTCCACTTTAAATACCTGTCTGGTGATTTTAATGCTGCTCTGGCTTTCCTCGGTTTCTCCCTGTTCGGTTTCCGTTCCTTCGCTGACGGAATATTCTTCGTCAAACTCCATCTTTTCGATAGGTCTCACGCGGTATTGTTTTTTGTCATGCAACAGATCGAAAATTTTCATTGTTTCAAGATCGGTGATTTCGCCCTTGTTTTTATCGCGGAATAATAAACCGGAAATCATTTTTCCCATCATTCCCTGCGCTTCAAAATTATTACTGCTCTCTTTATGCTGCTTTAATCCCTGAATGTAAACGGTTTCGTGGGTGGAATATTCACCGAAACCCTTAAATTTTACGATGGTTTTGCTCTCATGAATAACTCCGGCAAGGCTTTGTCCTAAAAGGATAAAGACAAATAAAAGGATAAAACGACGGATTGACATTGTTCCCCCTCCTTAACATTTGGTTAAAACTGTGATGCAGGCGTTTTTTATCAGGCTACCTGATAAGATATTCTTACAACAAGACTAAGTCAATAAAAATTTCAACTAAATACATTTGCATTTATTTTGAAAATAAAGTATTGCCGACTTGATAGCAATATCATATTCACGTCGCGCGTTGTAATTTGCCCCGGGCGCGGCGAGGGAGGCTTACAATCGCAAATTGTAATGAGGCAAAAGCCGTATTTTACGCAACTTTGAAATTCCGGAAAAAAAGAAGAAGGCATTGCCAAAAAAACGTTTATTTGGTTGAAACTATTTTTTTAAGGGCTTAAATTAACGAAGATTAGAATTTTTTCACAAAAGCGGAGAGTTGATATTTACTAAGCGACGAGGTTGGTATGAGTTTATTAGACAAAATGGTTGTTTGGAGTCTTCCGTTGGTTCCAAAACCGATAGTAAGAATCTTTTCAAAAATTTATATTGCGGGTTCAAAATTAGAAGACGGCGTGGCAACCGTGAGAAAGCTCAATAAAAAAGGAATGATGGCTACCATGGATTTATTGGGCGAGTTTTGCGACACCAAAGAAAAGGCGGGAAAAGCAGCCGACGCCTACATTGAAATTTTACACACCATTCAGTCCGAAGGTCTAAATTCCAATGTGTCGCTGAAACCAACCCACATGGGTTTGTTAATCGATAAGGAATTTTGTTATCAGAACATTCGGCGCATTGTGGCGGAGGCTAAAAAACTGAACAATTTTGTGCGCATCGATATGGAAGATCATACTACGACAACCGACACCATTGAAATGTATTTGCGTTTAAAAGAAGAATTT
>JAJRSN010000393.1 GCA_024278715.1 Calditrichota bacterium | reverse complement strand
TCATTTTCAAAAGGCAACCGACGGAGCGGAGCATATCGCCTGGCTGGATGAAATCAAAGTCGTCAAAGCAGGAAGCGGCGGAACTACCTATCCGCCCGCCAGACCGCGATATGTGACGGCAGAAGGACATGACAGCAGGATCGATTTACGTTGGAGACGAAATACCGAAACGGATCTTTTGGGATACTATGTGTACCGGGCGGAATCATACGACGGTCCCTATTCCAAGGTGAACAATGTAGCGCACGAACCAAGTGTTTTCAGCGATTTTTTTGGCGAGAACGACAAAACCCGTTACTATTACCTGACCGCGGTTAATCGCAATTTTGACGAGTCCCAGCCTTCGGACACGGTCTTTGCGACTTCGTATAAAATGACCGACGAACAGTTACTCGTTTCGGTGCAGGAAGCGACATTTCGCTATTTTTACGATTACGGGCATCCGGTCAGCGGTCTTGCTTTGGAACGTAAAGGGTCCGGCGATGTCTGCGCGTCCGGCGGAACCGGCATGGGCTTAATCACAATGACGGTGGGCGCGGAGCGCGGTTTTGAACCAAGGGATTCTATTGCAGCCAGAGTGCTAAAAATATTAACCTTTTTGCAGGATGTCACGCCGCGCTACCATGGCGTCTGGTCACATTGGATCAACGGCGTAACCGGAGAAACAATTCCTTTTAGCGAATATGACGACGGCGGAGATTTGGTGGAAACCGCTTATCTGGTTCAGGGCTTATTGATTGTGCGCAAATATTTTAATCGCGATAACGACGTGGAATCCGAAATACGAACCAGAGCAACGCAAATGTGGGAAGGCGTTGATTGGGATTGGTATCGCCGGACGGGCGACACGGACGGGAAAAAACTTTACTGGCACTGGTCGCCCAATTACGGCTGGACAATGAATTTTAGAATCGAAGGTTTTAATGAAGCCATGATCGTTTACCTGTTAGCCATCGCTTCTCCCACCCATGGCGTGCCCGCTTCGCTGTACTACGACGGCTGGACGAATACCACCTATTACGTGAACGGCAAAAATTTTTACGGCTATCATCAATGGGTCGGCTATGACTACGGCGGTCCGTTGTTTTTTACCCAGTATTCGTTTTTAGGATTTGATCCGCGCAATAAGTCCGACGCCTTCTGCAACTATTTTGAAAACAACCGGAATATTACGCTGATCAACCGCGCGTACTGTATCGATAATCCCGAAAATCACACCGGCTACGGCGAATTGGTCTGGGGCTTAACAGCCAGCGACGATCCCTGGGGCTATTCGGCGCACGAACCGATTGCCGCCCGCGATAACGGCACAATCACGCCAACCGCAGCCATCAGCGCCATGCCTTACACGCCCGAAGAGTCGATTGCAACGTTAAAAAACTTCTATTTTACCTATGGCGACAGACTGTGGGGCGAATTCGGCTTTAAAGACGCTTTTAACCTGGATCAGGATTGGTTTGCCACAAGCTACCTTGCCATTGATCAGGGAACGATTGTGCCCATGATCGAAAATTACCTGACCCAATTGCCCTGGAATCTGTTCATGGCAAATGAAGAAATTCCCGCCATGCTCGAAAAAATCGGCTGGGTGACCTCCGTAGAAAATGAATCCGCGGCGCCGGTTTCTTATCGGTTAAATCAGAATTATCCCAACCCCTTTAATCCGCAGACCACAATTACCTATCGGCTGTCCAAAGGCGGAGAAGTTGAATTGACGGTGTTCAACGTACAGGGACAAAAAATACAGACGCTGGTCAGCGGAATGCAAAGCGCCGGAGAACATTCGGTAATTTTTGATGCGCGCAATTTAGCCAGCGGAGTGTATTACTATCGGCTGAAAAGCGGCGATTACGTCCGCACCAAAAAGATGATCCTGATGCGCTAATCACGATTGATAAAAGCGCAAAAAACGAAACGGAGTAAATTTTGCCAATACCGAAAATCGATCGACCGCCCCCTGCCGGCGACGCGGGGCAGAATGCGGGAAAACGATAAATTACACGAAAATATGAACAATATTAATCGAAAAAAGATTTTTTACGACTTCATTATTTTTGAAACGCCGTTTATTCCCATTGCCTTTGTCCGGTTTATTGCTTCGGGAAAGGGCTTACTTTATATTAAAATTCGGAAGATGTTTTTATGAAAATACGCATTTTGCCCGTCGTATTAATACTTGTAACGCTAATTTTTACACAACAGGGAGCCGGAATGACCTATCAAAAGATTTCGCTTAACGGACAATGGCAGATGGAGCCGGGCAAAGAAATGCCGCAGCGGTTTAATTACCTGATTCCCGTCCCGGCGCTGGCGGACGTGGCGGAACCGGAGCTGGACTGGCAAGACTACGAATATTTTTGGTACCGCAAAGAATTTGAATTAGGGCGGGAAACGGATTTCCAAAATATCTATTTGCAGTTGGAACAGGTGAAATACGGAACGCAGGTCTGGCTTAACGGCAAATTGGTCGGCGGCGACATTCCCTGCTACACCAGTCAGGAATTCGATTTAACGCCGTTTATCAAACGTCCGGGCAGGAATGTGCTGCTAATCAGAGTGGGGGCAAAAAGCACACTGCCAAAAGAAAGCGCGGCGGGAAACGATTTTGAAAAGGTTTCGTTTATTCCGGGCATCTGGGGCGATGTCTGGCTGCATCTTTACGGACAATCGCGTTTTCAATGGACGCGCATTATTCCCGATATTCAAAACGGCGGCATTCAAATTCATTCCGAGCTGCAAAACTTTTCTTCCCGACCTCTGCAAGCGGACGTTCGTTACGTTGTCAGGGAAAAGAAGAGCGGTCGCGTGGTTAGTTCTTTTGAAGAAAAAAACGTACTTTTGAAAACGGATCAGCAGACAATTCTGGAAACCAACATTCCAGTTAAAGATTTTCGGCTCTGGTCTCCGGAACATCCTTTTTTGTATGTGCTGGAAGCTACTATTTTTTCGGGCGGGAAAATCGCGCACCGGCAGATCATTCCCTTTGGCATGCGCCGGTTTGAAATTCGCAAGGGCGATTTTTACTTAAACGGAAAGCGGCGCGTTCTGTTTGGCGGCAATATCGCCTTTCATCGCATGCTCTCCGATCAAACAAGGGGCACTTTGCCCTGGAATGCGCAGTGGATTAAAAAAGCGCTGGTGGATATTCCCAAAGCGCATAATATGTTCTTCTTCCGTTTTCATCTGGGACACGCCTACAACCGCTGGTACGATCTGGCTGATGAGTACGGAATTATGCTGCAGGACGAATGGATGTCTTGGCAAATTTCCGGCAGCGCGGAGCAAATACGCAAAGAATTCACCCAATGGGTGAAAGAGAATATCAATCATCCGAGTATCGTTATCTGGGACCCTTTGAACGAATCGGAGAACAAAGAGGTTACGGAGAAAATCGTTCCCGAATTAAAGAAGATCGATCCCACGCGACCGTGGGAAGTCGTCGATTTTAACGAGGATCATCCGTACATTTATTCTCTGGGACCTGTTTTAAACAAAGACAAATTTGGCTTTTCGCGCTCGATTAATGATTTGCGTGATAGTCCGTCGCCGACCATGGTTAATGAATATCTCTGGTGGTGGCTGGATCAGGACGGCAATCCCACGCCGCTGACCCAAATTGTGCTGGAACGCTGGCTGGGAGCAAATCCTTCCAAAGATGCCATTCTGCGTCATCAGTCCTTTTTAGCCCGCGAACTGACGGAACTTTGGCGCAGGCTGGATTTGGATGCAGTTATGCCCTTTGTTTATTTGAGTCTGCGCGGCGGAGCAACGGGAAATTGGTTCTTCGGCGATCTGACTGACTTAAAACCCAAGCCGATCCTAAAAGCGCTTAAAAACGCCTTCAGTCCTCTGGGAGTCAGCATCGAGCTGTGGGACCGGCATTTTTTGACTTCCGAAAAAAGGGAAATAGCGGTTTATCTTTTTAATGACGATCAGAGCGACCTGAAATTCAATCTGCGCTTAAAATTCAGGAATCAACCCGATTATTTTTATCAACAGCTCCATTTTTTGAAACAAGGCGAGCGAAAGGTGGTGAAGGTACTCGTCGAATTTCCGCCGGTGAACGGCGCCGATACTCTGATGGCTGAAATTGTGAATCTTAACGGCAAAAAAATTGCCGACAGCCGCAAACCGGTCTTTGTGTTCGAACCGATTAAGCCGCCCAAAAAAGACGATATCTCTGATATTGTGATTCACGATGCGTCCGATGAAATCCGGAATCTGCTGACAAAAAATCAAATTGCTTTTCGGAATTTTAAAGAAGGATTTGAGTCGGCAAAAATCGTATTTGTAAACGCCGGCGGTTTGGATAAGAATTTTTTTAAGCGGAAAGCCGAACTGACACGCTTTGTCAGGCGGGGCGGCGTTTTGATCGTTCAG
>JAJRSN010000392.1 GCA_024278715.1 Calditrichota bacterium | reverse complement strand
TCCCTACCTCACCAATGAACATCGGGTAATGATTTTAAATACCGAAGAACCCAATAAATTAGCCGATTTAGTGGCAGCTCAGATCAATTTTAGCGTTTCCGAAAAGCAGCAGGTTCTTGAAATCCAGAATGTAAAAGAGCGCCTGCGCAAGGTTAACTATCTTATCAATAAAGAACTTCAGATTTTAGAGTTAGGAAATAAAATTCAGAGCGACGTACAGGGCGAACTAAATAAAACGCAGCGGCAGTATTTTTTGCGCGAACAATTGAAGGCAATTAAAAAAGAATTGGGCGAATACGAAGACGAAGGCACTGAAATTGAAGAGCTGCGCGAAAAATTAGCCAAAATGAAAATGCCCAAAGAGGTCAAAGCCGTAGCCGAAAAAGAATTGAATCGTTTGGCTAAAATGTCGCCCATGGCAAGCGAATACACCGTAACCCGCACCTATCTCGATTGGCTGCTGGAAATGCCGTGGAAAAAGAGCACGCGCGATCGTCTTGATGTCAAAAAGGCAGAAAAAATTTTAAACGAAGATCACTATGGTCTGGAAAAGGTCAAGAAACGTATTCTCGAATACCTTGCCGTGCGTCAGTTAAAATCGAACATGAAAGGACCCATTCTGTGTTTTGTCGGTCCTCCGGGAGTAGGAAAAACCAGTCTCGGAAGGTCCATCGCCCGTGCGCTTAACCGTAAGTTTTCCAGAATGTCTCTGGGCGGGGTTCGGGACGAAGCCGAAATCCGCGGGCATCGCAGAACTTACGTGGGCGCGCTTCCGGGAAGAATTATTCAGGAAATCAAAAAAGTAGGCTCCAACAATCCGGTAATCATGCTTGACGAAATCGATAAATTAGGCATGGATTTCCGCGGCGATCCTTCTTCGGCGTTATTGGAAGTGTTGGATCCCGAACAGAATTTTTCTTTTACCGATCACTATCTGGAAGTGCCGTTTGATCTCTCCAAGGTCATGTTCATCGCCACGGCAAACATAATCGACACCATCCCTCACGCACTGCGCGACCGGATGGAGATTATTGAAATTAACGGTTACATCGACGAAGAAAAATTGCATATCGCGGAGAGATACCTGATACCGAAACAGTTGAAAAATCACGGATTAACCCCCGAGCAATTGACCTTTACCCGCAGCACCATTTTAAAAATCATTAACAAATACACGCGGGAAGCGGGCGTTCGTAACCTTGAACGGGAAATCGCTTCCATCGTCAGAGGCGTGGCTAAAGAGATTGTCGAAGGTAAAGTTACGCACTGCCGGATTACTCCGAGTCTTGTGGAAAAATATTTGGGACCCGAGCGCTTTTATTCCGAAGTTGCCGATCGTGTTTCCAGACCGGGCGTGGCGACCGGTTTGGCATGGACTCCGGTGGGCGGCGATATTCTGTTTATCGAAGCGACCAAAATGAAAGGCAAGGGTCAGCTTCAATTGACCGGTAAATTGGGCGAAGTGATGAAAGAGTCGGCGTCAGCCGCGCTCAGTTATTTGCGTTCTAACGCGGAAAAATACGGTATTGAGGACAGCTTTTACGAAAAATACGATACGCATATTCACGTTCCCGCGGGAGCCATTCCCAAAGACGGACCGAGCGCGGGCATTACCATTTTTGCGGCGCTATATTCCCTTTACACCGATAAATGCGTGAAAAATAACCTGGCAATGACCGGCGAAATTACCCTGCGCGGGCTGGTGCTGCCGGTTGGCGGCATCAGAGAAAAAGTGATCGCCGCCAAACGCGCCGGCATCGACATTGTGATTTTACCGGATAAAAACAAAAAGGATTTAGCCGAAATCCCCAAACGCCACATCGAAGGAATGAAATTTCACTACATCAAAGAAGTGGACGAGTTGATCGATCTGGCGTTCGAATAAAAATGAAATGCCCGGTCTGAGCGTTGCTGCCGGCCGGGCGTTTTTTACCAATTTAAACGACTACTTTAGTAAGATAAGTTCAAGCGCTTTTTTCGGAGTATTTGCGTTGAGTTCGACTTCCGAACCTTCATTAGTAAATAGTAGATTCCGCCGGAAACCGGCAATCCTGAAAATCAAGGTTCAGACAAAGTAAACATCTGAACCATGATTCTCCCGATTTAAGGATTAACATGATTTTAGTAATACCTAAAATTGAAAAATTAAAAAAAGCCGGGCGGATTCATCAAAAACAAATTTTGTTTTGACAAATCATCAAACAATTCGTTGATCTTTAGCCTTGGCAATGGCTTCGCCCTTGGAGCGGACATGAAGAATGCGATAGATGTTATGAATATGATATTTTACCGTACTCTTTTCGATAAACAACTCATTTGCAATCGTCTGATAACTTTTCCCCTGACATAATTTTTGCAAAACTTCTTTTTCTCTTTCGGTCAACGGCTCCGGAGGAGGATTTTTGTGAAAATAATCCACTACCATGCGCGCAATTTTCATACTCATGGGAGAACCGCCCCGATAAACTTCTTTTATGGCGTTTATAAGTTCTTCGGGCTTGACTTTTTTGACAAGATAACCGACCGCGCCGCTTTGCAGAGCCTTGAAAACGTGATCGTCATCCGCATAAATCGTTAACATGATAATATTGACTTCGGGATATTTTTCTTTAATACGGCGAGCTCCCTCGATTCCGGACATTCCTTCCGGCAGGTTTATGTCGAGTAAGGCTACATCGGGTAAGGATCGATCCAAATCGTCAATGGCTTCTTCGCAAGTGCCGTAATAACCGCTGCATTTAATTTCCGAAGCGCTGTTTAAAAATTCACAAATAACATCCCGATATTCTTTATCGTCTTCAATGATAATTACATTTATCATGTTTTTCCTGTTTTATTACGCTTTATGTAAGATAAAAAGTTTATTATTGAATGTAAACTAACCATTAGGGTAGTTTGCCGCTAAAATGAACGGAGGTTCCCTGACCTTTTTTGGAATAAATTTCGATTTTACTGCCGACTAATTCGGCTCGATGGCGCATACTTTTTAAGCCTTTTCCCAAATAGTTTTTATGAACATCAAAACCGTCGCCATCGTCAATGAGTATTATGTGTAATTTTTTGTCTTTTAATTCGAAAATTAAATCGATATTTTTGCAATTTTTGGCATGTTGCAAGATGTTGTGAATTCCCTCTTTAAATATCTTGATAATATTGCGCCGCCATTTAATCGGAATCTCAATTTCATGCGCCCGCATAATACGGTTGTCAATTTGAAAATTTGTCACATTCTCATCAAAAACACTTTCCGCGCACGATTTTAATTGGGCAATTAAATCTTCGAGAGTGCATTTGGTGTTTTTTACCTCCCACACCAGTTCCCCTACCTCTGATTCCAAATCATAAGCGTGAGCGTGAATCTTATTAATCAATTCGCCGATATCTTTATCCAATATATTTTTTTTGTGTAAAAGCTTATTGCAGAATTGAATGATGTTTGTAATATGAACGCCCAATTCATCATGCAGGTCAAAATCGATTTCTTTTTTTGTCTGAATTCTTTCCTGTTCTTTGATACGGGCAATTTTAACGGCTTGAATAACTTTGCGACGGTGATAGGTGTAAAAAAGTCCTCCGATAAAAAGTAAATAAAGAGCCATTGCCCAGTTAGTTTTCCAGAAAGGCGGATGAATCACAATTTTAACGTATTGCCCGCTTTCATTCCAAATTCCGTCTCCGTTACATCCTTTAACCCGAAACGTGTATTCGCCCGGCTCAAGATTCATAAATGTCGCCTTCCGTTGAGAACCCGTATGAATCCAATTATCCCCCCAACCGGTCATTTGATACGCGTATTGATGTTTTTCAGGATCCTTTGAATGAAGACCGACAAACTCGATCTGTAATATATTTTGAGTATGATCCAGGTTAATGGTATGTTCAAACGGCGCCTTAAGAACGGTTCTCCTGTTTTTGCCGTAAATCGTTATCTTTGAAATTTCGATAACAGGCGGGATTCGGTTTATTGTGTTCCTGGGCGTAAAATAGTTTAACCCGTTAACTCCGCCAAAAAACAGCTCGCCGGCTCTGTTTTTATAAGCGGCGTTTAAATTGAATTCTGCGGATTGCAAACCGTCTTTTTTAGTGTAATTGATAAATTGTTTTGTTCGCGGATTAAACAAAGATATGCCCTTATTGGTACTAACCCACAAATTACGGTTATTATCTTCCAAAATGGCGTAAACCATATTATTGCACAAACCGTCTTTTTCGGTAAAAGAAGAAAAAGTGTAATTTGTTAAATCAAGTTTCGTTAACCCGCCTCCATAGGTGCCTAACCACAATGTAGGCTTGTTAAAAGAGGCGGAATAATGTAAGGTAAGGATATAATCGGAATTTAATCCGCTTTCGCGCCGACTAATGAACGCCTTAATTTTTTCCGTACGTTTGTTAAAACGAATTAATCCCCGTTCCCAGGTGGCTAACCATAAATAATTTGCCGTATCATCCTTTGTTTCGACGATATCCATAACCCATAAGCCGGATTGCGGATTATTATTTGTTAAATTATAATAATTTTTAAAACCATAAACCCGGCTATTGCGGCGCAGAACCTTACTTAAACCGCCGTCATTCATTCCGATCCACAAATTTTGCTGCGAATCAACGAAAAGAGTGTAAATCATATTCGTTGGCAGCCCTGTCTTGCGATCCTTTTGTTCCCGAAAATTTAAAATATCGCCATTCTCTTTAACTTGAAAAAGCCCCTTTTCGAGGGTGGCGATCCAGATATTTCCCGATTTGTCGGGTACAATATCCCTGACCTGAACATTTCCAATTTTTTTTACTTTGGTTAAAGCCCGTTTTTTGACGAGTTCCGCGGAATTTAATTTTGACCCGGGAACAAAAAACCTGATCCCGTGATTGGTTCCTACCCAGACCAAATCATATTCATCCTGATAAACAGACCAGACCTGATTAAATTGCGAGTTTTTTTGCGCTTTGGGAAACGGTTTATATGTTTTGAAAACAACTTTATCCATATCGTATTTAAAGACTCCGGCGCCCGATGTGCCTACCCATATAGTATTAAACGAATCCTGAAAAATAGAAAATACCGCATTATCGTTTAACAGTTCCAACTGTTTCTTTTTAGCCTTGCGCTTATAATAAAATAATCCGTGGCGCATCGTGCCTATCCAAAAATCGCCGTTCTTATCGATTAGAAAAGACCTTACGCTAACGCCGCTAAGAAATTTTTTTTTACAACAAGGTGACCAACTTCTTAATTCGAGAGGATTAATCTTCAACGGCAAATAAAACAATCCAATTTCGCAGCTAACCCACAATGTGTCTTTATTTATTAATAATTCACGAATTGTAATATTATCGAATTTGGTATTTTGCCGATATCTTAAAGAGAAGTAGTCGCTTTTTGTAATTTGCAGCCCTTTAAATTCCAAACGCCATATTCCGTATCCGTTTGTCCCAATCCAAAGAACGGGATCGGGATCGGGCTGCCACGCAAAACAAAAAACCTGAACGTTTTTAATCTGTGTTGGCACTTCTAATTTTTTTGAATTTCCGCTGATTTTATCGAATAAGAATAATCCTGTTCTGGTGGCTAACAACAGATATTTATCATGTATTTGCGGGAAAAATCGTTCGGGCAGTTCTTCGATCTGCCCTACGTCATAAAATTTATATTGTTTAAAAGTCTCGCTTTTAACGTCAAATTTATTTAAACCTTTAATCGTCCC
>JAJRSN010000391.1 GCA_024278715.1 Calditrichota bacterium | reverse complement strand
TGAATTCGTCCCTCAAATTTTGACGGCAGCGCTCCATTGCCAGCCGGGTTGAATTTACGCGGTTCGGCTGACCGCAGCCCATTCCCAGAAGCTGGTAATATTCACCCGATTTGCGCACAACGGCAATCGCGTTTGATTTCAACTGGCGTACTGCAATCAACCCGAATTCCAATAAACCCGGATCAATATTCGCCTGCCTTTGAGTCACATTTTCTGTCTTTTCCCACAACTTGCGGTCTGCGGTTTGAACCAACAGAGCCCCGCCCATCACGCGATATTCCAAATCCTGCCGCAGACGCTGCGGATCAAAACGTACCACGCGCAAATTTTTGTGGCGGAATAAGTACTCCAAGGCGTCTTCGTCAAAATCGGGAGCCGCAACCACTTCCACAAATTTACGCTGCAACCTGTCTTCGGCGTCCAACATTAAAAATTCCACTGTCTTTTTTTCTACCCGGCGATTAAAAGCGATTACCGAGCCAAAAGCCGAGACCGGATCTCCTGCCCAGGCTTTTTCGAACACCTCCCGTTGATCGGCGCCCTCGCACAGACCGCAGGGATTATTGTGCTTGATGATTGAGCAGGCGGTGTTTTTAAAATCCCTGACCGCATCCAGCGCGCTGTACAAATCCACGATATTGTTGTACGACAGTTCCTTACCGTGCAATGCCTGCAGATCGTACAACGAATCTGTTACATGGCGTTGGCGCAGGAAAAAGGCTTGCTGATGGGAGTTTTCGCCGTAGCGTAGAGTTTTTGCCCGATGAAAGGCAAGACGCACCGAAAGTTCTCCGGCGGTTTCATCCATGGCAGAGGCAATCGCGGCGTCGTAATCAGCCGTCAAATTGAACGCCTTGCGCATTAAACGAAAGCGCGTGTCGTAGCTTAAAGCGCCGTGGTTTTCTTTTAATTCACGTACAATATCAGGGTAATCTTGCGGATCTGTAACCGCCGCCACGTATTTAAAATTTTTGGCGGCAGCGCGAATCATAGTCGGTCCGCCGATATCGATATTTTCGATCAGAGTATCGAAATCAACTCCCTGATTTTTAACGCGTTCGAAAGGGTACAAATTGCAAATCACCATATCGATGGGTTTGATGTTCAGTTGCTCCGCTTCCGCCTTATCCTTTTCACGGTCAAACAACAAAGCCGATTCGATTTGGAAAGAAATGGTTTTCATCCGTCCGCCAAAGGCTTCGGGATTTCCGGTTACTTCCGAAATTTCGATTACCGGAATACCCGCTTTTTCCAAAACTTTTTTCGTCCCACCGGTGGAAATAATTTCACAACCATTTTCACGTAGTGTCCGAGCTAAACTCTCGATGCCGCTTTTGTCGGAAACGCTGATCAGAGCGCGTTTTATTTTAATGTTGTCCGTTTTATTGTTCATGTAATCAATTCCTTTCCTTTTCATCAGGAATTAAATTTTCGATTTATGATTTTCCTTTTCACCTATTTTTTAAGGGTAAAGTATTATTGGTTGCTGGTTTCTGGCTTCTCGTTACTCGTCACTTTGTTACTCGTCACGCATTACGACTTTGTTCCGCATTACCGATCCCCCCTTTTAATTTCCCCCCTTTGAACCTGTCCCGTGCAAGACGGGAAGGGGGGAACGCCGAAGGCAAGGGGGGATCTTATTTTCAAGCCGCACAGTCTCTGAAATTCCGAACAATTATAACCTTAACATCTGAAATCTGGTTACTGACTTCTCGTTACATGTTACTTGTCACTTGTTACTCGTCACTCGTTACGCATTACGCGTCACGTTTTTTTCACCCTTGCCCTGAAGGGCAGAAAAAAAGAGAGGTGTTACTTTTTCCCAGCAATAAATTACTGGGCTACTATCGTTTAATTCCTCCGGAATTTTTCTAAACAACTAAACAATTAAACATCTAAATCTTTTCTTTCCATCATCCGACAATCCCAACTTTGTTACTTTGATACTCTGTCACTCGTTACTTGTTACTCGTCACGCTTTGCGTTTTTTGGGCATAGAATAAAAAATTAACCGCAAAGTTCGCAAAGCAAGCGCAAAGAACGCTAAAAAAAACCGGTTCTGTTTTTATTCACGCTCAAGAAAAACGGTTATTTATCACACATCAATTCTTTTTTATTTGTCACGTGTAACTTGTTACGCGTCACGTCTTTGTCGCTAATTCGTTAAGCGTTAAGGGTGTAAGCGTTTAAACGGGCTTCTCCAGCTCCCTGTCACGTCAAACCAACGTAACGGCTTTCCGCATTCTGCTTTCTGAAAGCCTTTTTTTATTTTTTATTTTGTATTTTTTCTTACTCATCACGCATTACGCGTCACGCCCTTCTCACCCCTGCCGGCGAATGTGGTTCACAATATTCTTAAATATCTGCAATCCCTCGCCTTCTTCGGAATTTATCCCGCGTTGTTTTTTACGCGTCCAGGCGGGATGATTGTAAAACGACAAATAAGCTTCGGGGTGCGGCATCAATCCCAGCACCCGCCCGCCGGGATCAATCAATCCCGCGCAATTCAACTCCGAGCCGTTTGGGTTGTAGGGATATTCGCCGGTGCTGTTGCCCTCTGGATCAAGATAGGTCAGGCAATTCAGATTTTTTTCAATGATTGCCCGACGAACACCGTCATCGCGGATTACTAACTTACCCTCTCCGTGACGCACAGGCAAATCGATTTTTTGCAGACCGTTTAAAAAGGGCGACGAGGAATTCGGATTTATCCCGCAGGTTACCCAGCGATCCTCAAATTTACCGGAATCGTTGTGGGTCAGTGTTACTTCCTGATCAAAATTTCCGCCGATATTAGGCAGTAATCCCATCTTCACCAATGCCTGAAATCCGTTACACACACCGATGATGAATTTCTTGTTTTGCAAAAATTCAGCCAGATCATCGATAAAATGTTTACCGGACGCCATCTTTTTAAATTTGAATTTATTGCTCAAAACCCTTGCCGATCCCAAATCGTCGCCGAAAGAGAATCCGCCCGGAAAGTTGAGAATATCATAATCGTGAATGGAAACCCGTTCTTTAAACACCTGATTAAGATGAACGATATCGGCTTTAGCGCCAGCCAGACGATATGCTGCCGCCATCTCCTCCTCGCAATTTATTCCGAACCCGGTAACCACCAGGGCGCGCACCTGTTTCATTTAATCTGTCTCCTTAACATTGCTCTTTTTAAAAGACATTCAATCAAAACCCCAGCCCGCCGCGCCAGGCGGTAAGCATTTGTTCGACCAAAAGCCGAATTATCTCTTTACCCTCACGGCGGACAATCATTTCCGGCAGTTGAATCACCGTGCCCAAAAACAGGGCATCGTCGCCCATGATCGATTCAAATACTTCGCGATCTTCGGGACGGACGCTTGCCACAAAACGCGAATGGGATTCCGCAAAAAGAAGGGCGTTAAGGGAAAGATCCGTTTGCGGCAAATCGATTTCCGCGCCCATATTTCCACCAAAAGCAGCTTCCGCTATTGCTACGGCTAAACCGCCGTCCGAAATGTCGTGACACGATTTCAAAAGTTCCCGTTCATTGGCAGCCGTCACCTTACGGTAAACGCGCAAAGCCTGTTCCTTGCGCACCTTGGGCACATTTGCGCCCAACTCTCCGAACAATTTGTAAAATTCCGAAGCACCCAGCTCATCGTAGGTGGCGCCAATAAGGTAAACCAAATCTCCTTCCTGTTTGAACTCCGTGCTGACAGTTTTACGGATATCTGGAATTTTAGCCACCATAGAATACAAGACGGTGGGCGGAACCGAAATTTTCACCCCTTCTTTGATAAAATCATTTTTCATGCTGTCTTTGCCGGATGTCAT
>JAJRSN010000390.1 GCA_024278715.1 Calditrichota bacterium | reverse complement strand
CTTTGCCCGGTCAAAATCCACTCCCCATTCAAAACGAACCATAATCCTTAAAATGCCGTTCTCGCAAACGGTCTCCAATTCATCCAAATCGTCCAATGTGCTTAATTCTTCTTCCAGCGGTTTGGCAATCTGCTCTTCAATTTCTTCGGGACCCACTCCCGGATAAGGCACCAAAACCACCAGCGTAGGCGCCACAAATTCCGGCCAAAAAGAAACCGGAATCTGCGGAACGGAAAAAAATCCTAAAATGAGCAGCGTTACCGTAAATAAAAAAGCAGCTACCGGTCTTTTAATGGAAATCTCTGTCAGCTTCATCGGACTTCCTCAACTTCTACTTGACTTCCTTCATCCAATAAATTCTGCCCGAAGACAACAACTTTTTCACCCGGACTCAACCCTTTTATTATTTCCGATTCATTTCCGAAAATTCGTCCGGGTTGAACCAGACGTTTATTTGCAATCCCGTCTTTTATTACAAAAACATAATATTCCAAACCAAAACGAATTAAACCGTCAACGGGAATCGTCAAAGCCTGATGAGTTCCCAGGGGAAACTCCGCCCTGGCAAACATTCCGGGCTTTAAGGAATTCTGCGGATTCTTTACCTTAATCCTTACCACAAAACTTCGCGAAGAGGGATCGAGCGCGGGCAATAGTTCAAATACTTTTCCGGTGAACGATTTTGACTTAAACGCTTCTAATTTGATGTTTACTTCTGTCCCGGTTTTAATCTTTGTTCCCCATTCCTCCGGCGCTTTGACCTCGACCAGAACCGGATTTAAGCGGGCGACGGAAAAAAGCGGGGTTTTCACGGTAACCGTCGAACCTTCTTCCACCGCATCGCGAATAATTACGCCGTCAATCGCGGCAAGCACCTTGTGTTCGGCAAACTCCATTCCGGGAATATCCTGTCTGACAATCGCCAGAACATCGTCTTTTTTAACCGCATCTCCCGTTCGATGCAGTTTATTGATCACCAACCCGTTGACCTTCGAAAAAATATCCACTGTTTTCAGCGGCTTCACCTCGCCGTAAGCCTCCCTGGTATCGGCTATCTGCTTAACAGACGCTTTTACTACTTTTACCTTAACGATATTGACTTCGGGCTTCGGAACATCGATTTGCTTTTGTCCGCCTTGCGAACCGCAGCCCGATAAAACGACAGATAAAAGAATTACTCCCCATGTCTTCTTTATCATTGCCTCTCTCCTGTTCTTACAATTGATCTTCAAACCAGTGAAAACTTCCCATGGCTCTACCCAATTCAATTTTTGCCGTCACGTGCCCGAACAGGGTTTGCCAGTACGCCATTTCCATTTGCAGTAAAACCTTTTGGGCGTCGAGTAAATCGAGCGATGAAATAAAACCGTTTTCGTACTGCGTCTGCGCCATTTCCAAAGTTTCTTTGGCTAATCGGATGTTTTCCTGCTGCGCGGTAATTTTTTGTTCCGCCTGTTTAATGGAAACAAGAGCCTGACGGACCTGCATGCGGATCAATTCTTCGATTTCATTTTTCTGTTCCTGAACCGCCATCCGGTCAAGTTGCGAGCTCTGCTTTTGATAGCGCGTGTTAAAACCGTCGAATATCGCCCAGTTTAGCTGCACTCCGATGTTGTAGTTGGTGAAAAATTTTTCGGGATTCATGGGATCAAAACCGTTCAGCATGCTATAACTGGAAAAAAGAGAAAGATTGGGCTTATTGGCGGAAGCAATAATCCGCTGCTGCGCGTCGATCATTTTTTCCTGCATGGCAAACTGCTGCAATTCTATTCGGCGGGCTAACGCTCTCTTCAAAATGGTTGACGGATCATCGGTAACGGGAGTAAAGGTCAATTCGCCGACCGGTTCAATTAAATTCTCCGGCGTCCCAACGGTCTTGGCTAAAAATATCAGGCTCTTTTCATAATTGCCGCGCGCCGTTTCCAAATTGCTCTGCTCGTTTTTAACCTGAACCTGCGCCCGCAGCAGCTCTAATCTGGGTAACTGCCCCGCCTTGTACCGTTTTTCGGTTATTGAAAAATACTTTTGCTTTCTTTGCAGATTCTCTTTTGTAAGCTCGACTATTTTACGATTTAAAAGCGCGCCGTAAAAAGCCTGCAGAACCTGCGCCGTCAGGTCGATTCTCTGCTTTTCGGTCTTCAGTTCCGTAAATTTTTTACCGAGACGCGCCAGATCGATGGAATGCTCGATACGCCGCCAGGTAAAAAGAGGAACCTGCAAGCGAACGTCAAAATTCACCCTGTTGGGAGTTCCGAAGGTCAATTTTCGCGGCGGAGCGCCCGGCGAAGTTGAAAACTCGATCGTGGTAAGTTTGCCGATTCTCGTGTAACTGGTACCCAGGCTAACCGTAGGCAGCCGCTGAGATCGGCTCATGGAAAGCGCCACTTTGGCTTTGTCTTCCTGATACGACGCCGCCCGCAATAAGTGACTCGCCTTCATCGAGCGCTCAAGACATTGGCTCAATGTCAATTGATGCTGAGCGCTCAGTTTTGACATCCAGAACATCAGGACAATCAAAACGCCAATAATTCTGATCATAATTTATCCCGCTTTTTATTAATTCTTCAATTCAAGAGAAATGAACCCGTAAAAAGCATAATGGCGCTTATTTTAAGATTAAAAATCAGTTTGATTAAGCATGACCCGCCCAATACGCCAAATTACTTCAATGAACGCCAATAACCCGCCTTACGTAAAATCCCTCTGAATCTGCGTAACCAGTGTAATCAGCTTAATCTGTGATCGGTAATCAGCTTAATCTGCGCTCAATTCTGCCCAACACGCCAAATTACTTCAATGAACACCAATAATCTGCCTTACCTAAAATTCCTCTTAATCTGCGATCAAAAAACCGCAGAGTTCGCTAAGCAGGCGCAAAGTACGCAAAAAAAACAATTTAACTTCCTTATTGTTAGCAGAGAATTCTTTTTTTCTGCACAATCAGCGTAATCAGTTTAATCTGCGGTCCGTTTTTCGAGCAATTGTTGCAGATGACGCAGAGTTTCAACCAGATCAGCCTGCTCTTCTTCGCTTTTTCCTTCCAAAAATTTATAATAAACGTCGTTCATTTTTTCCTTACGGATTTCTATTTTGTGGCGGGCTTTTTTGGTTAAGCTCAACAGCGTTTGTCTTCTGTCTTTCGGATTCTTATCCCGCTTCACCAATCCCTGCTCTTCCATTCTTGCGATCATTTCGCTTACCGAACTTTGAGCGTTGCCCAACATCTGCTTTAAATCTCCGATGGTCAAAGTGCCGCGGTGATAGAGAATCATCAATATCCGATACTGCGCAAGCGAAAAATCGCCAATCCGCGAAATTTCTCCGGCAACGTTATGAAAATAGCGCATTAGAGCGGGGAAAATTTTAGCAATTTCCTGAATGTATTTATTTTGTGACACGGCAATAAATCGCTTTCCGATATATCGTTTTACGATATATTAACATTATTTTTTTCCCTTGTCAACTCTTTTTCAGCCTTTTTTCTGCGTATTAAATAAGAAATTTTCCAAAGAAAAAAGGACATTTCGCCTCGGCAGTCCGTCCTTTACCCTTCAATCGCAAATCATAAATCATAGCCCTGACAAGCCGGTACCATGCAAGATAAAAGATGTTAATAGTTAATTGGTTAAGAGTTTAAAATAAAAGGCTATCAGAATGCAGAAAGCCGGGACGCGTAATACGTGACGAGACACTGGAGAAGCCGTTTGCCCCTTACCCCCTTAACCCTTAACCCTTATACCCTTAACAAATCTTGCCAAACCGAAATTTTAGCATTACTTAATAATAAATCGCAAGCTCAGAACGGCATCAAAATTTCGGCGATAAATTGACTTTTGCCTTTTTCGTTAAATGCCAGATCAAGCCGGAGCACTTCCACATAAGGCAATAAGATATGCAATCCCGCGCCGTAACCGCTGACCATTTTTCGTACCGCAAAATCTTTATGTTTTTTCCACACCTGACCGGATTCGACAAAAATGCCCGCGTTCAATCCGAATTTCAGGTCTTTTGTCATAAAATCGGGTAATCTTTTTGAGCCGAAAGAAAAATACCGTACGGGGATGATAGGCAGGCGCAGCGCGGCGCCCAAAATCAAGGCGTGATTGCCTTCGAACACTTCATTAAAATGACCGCGGATTCGTTCCTTATAGCCGATAAAAACGCGGTCATAAACGGGTAATTTGCCGTAAGATTGCAGTGTGTAAATTCTGCCGGCAAGAATAAAAGGTTTCAGAAAAAAATACTTGCGGAAATCCAGAAGATACTGCGTGTAATCAATTTTGGGCAAAAACAAGCCCATCTTAAAAATCCCGAGTTTTAAATACCAGCCCTTCGAGGGATAGGCGTAAATATCCCGATAATCGAATGTATTGTAAAAACGTATTCCGTAATTAACGTCCGTCTTGTTTCCGGTTTCCATGTAATGCACGTTTTTATCGTCCACGGTAATCTGATCGCGGATCAACATAAATTCAGTCCAAAAATCACGCGTCCAGTATTTACCGAGATGTATCACGCCGTAAATATGATGTTCCGGAAAATCGTAAAGATAATTATTCAGGCGGAATGTTCTGAAGTACAATCCGGTAAAAAGATGGAGGTCTCTGCCGATCCACGGGTTAAAGTAAGCGAACTTCAAACCGGGTCGGTTACCGAAATGTGTTGAAGCCTGAAGTTTTTCGTTCCAGCCGCGAAAATTAAGATGGGCAAATCCGAAGCCATAGGTAATCTTTTTCCAGTCGCGGTCTTCCCCGTCAAAAACAGGATAGGGAAAAAAATACCAGCGTTCCGTTACGGAAATTATTATCGACACGCTGTCGCCTGTGCTAAAAGGCAAAAATTCGATGCGGTTGAAGAGCCACAGATTTTCAAGACGCTGCTTTGAACGCCGCAATAAGGAATCCTGCAAGGTTTGTCCGGGTTTAATCAAAAGTTCCCGCAAAAGCACCTCTTTTTCAGTGTGCTCGTTTCCCACCACAATGATGTCTTTTATCCGTTTACCGTTAAAATAAGACCAGTTAACGGGATTCTGGGCTTTAGCCGGAGACAGAAAAGCCGTGACAATTATTACGACAAAAAACCGGCGCATCAACGTAAAAATTAAAGATACATTGAATAAGGAAGATATGTTGCAATTTTTGTCGGAATGTCCTATAGCGAAATAAATTTTTCTGAAAAGTTTCACTCCTGCCCAATCCAGATACAGTTGGTTAATGCCATAAACGTCTGTTCGTCTCTTTGAGTTAAGACGACAGCACGAATATAACCGTTTTTAAGCTTTGGGTTCAAAGAAATTTTTTCTTTAATGTCAAAAGATTGATCTGAATCAAATTCTTTTTGCCAAAGAATCTCTTCTCTTTTTTTTTGAAAATCGCCCCAAATAAGCCGAAGCTCATTTATGCTTCCGAATTCGGTTGTTGACAATGCCTTTAACTCAATAAAATCGACTGCTTTTGTCTGCGCTCCCATGGTTATCCGCCGCTCTTTGTTCCAGCCGGTTATCTCCAGAAAGGGACCGTCGGTAACAAAAACGCATCCCCGCTTCAACCCTTCGATAAAATTTGCCGGAGTTTTGGGCGGTTCTTTAAGATTTACTCCGGTTTTCCAAACGCCAAAGCAGTGTTTTTTATTTTCTTCGATCCAAATAAACGGTATTCCGATTTGTCGTGTTCTGGCGAAATGTCCGTGAGCGTCGTTTCCGGCAAAGGGAAAAACGCGCCGTCCCTGCAGCAGTAAAGAGGTCCATAATGCGACTCCTCTTTCAATCTCTTCGGTCTCTCCCCCGTTAATAAACTGCAATCCGGAAAAGGCGGAATTTTTAAGATCTCTTT
>JAJRSN010000389.1 GCA_024278715.1 Calditrichota bacterium | reverse complement strand
GAAATTCTCCGTGCGTTTCGTAGTAAAAGAAAAACTATTTCGGTGAATTTCGATGTTATTCGGTGGCTTTTATTGTTTTTACCACGGAGGACACAGAGAAACACAGAAGAATTAAATAATCTTTTTGTCACCTCTGTGATTCCTTATTGCTCTCTGTGGTAAAAAATCAGTGGTTATCAGTGTAAATCGATAGCTAAAAACTCCCCGTTCCGCAAAATGTACCGAACGGGGAGCTTTTCATTTCATACCAATTAATTTCGATCCACACAATTTAAATCCTCAAACGCCTGCTTTAAACGGTTAATCATCGATTTTTCGGCTTCACGCAGCCATTTTCGCGGATCGTAGTATTTTTTATTCGGTTTGTCTTCCCCTTCGGGATTACCGATTTGACTTTGCAAATAGGCTTCATATTTTTTGTAATAATCCATCACACCCTTCCAGGCAGCCCACTGCGTATCGGTATCGATATTCATTTTGATTACCCCGTAAGAAATGGCTTCACGAATCTCTTCCAGGCTGGAACCCGATCCGCCGTGGAAGACAAAATTTATTGGATTTTTGCCCGTATTAAATTTTTCCCGAATGAATTCCTGCGAGTTCTTCAGGATAACAGGACGCAAAACCACATTTCCCGGTTTGTAAACTCCGTGCACATTGCCAAAAGCGGCGGCAATGGTAAAATTCGGACTAATTGCCAATAGTTTTTCGTAAGCGTAAGCTACTTCTTCCGGTTGGGTGTAAAGACGTTTGCTGTCCACATTGGTGTTATCAACGCCGTCTTCTTCTCCGCCGGTTACACCAAGCTCGATCTCCAGAGTCATTCCCATTTTTGCCATCCGTTCCAAATACCGCGCCGATATCGAAACATTTTCTTCTAACGGCTCTTCCGACAGGTCGAGCATGTGCGAACTAAAAAGGGGTTGTCCGGTTTGTTCAAAATGTTCTTCGTTAGCTTTCAAAAGACCGTCGATCCAGGGTAACAATTTTTTTGCGGCATGATCGGTGTGCACAATAACCGGAACACCGTACAATTCTGCCATTTGACGGATGTGGCGCGCGCCCGAAATCGCCCCGGCAACGGAAGCCTGCTGCCCGTCGTTCGACAAACCCTTGCCGGCATAAAAAGAGGCGCCGCCGTTGGAAAATTGAATAATCACCGGCGAGTTCACATCGCGAGCCGCTTCCAATACCGCATTCACCGAATTTGTTCCGACCACATTCACCGCCGGCAGCGCAAAACCCTCTTCTTTAGCTATCTGAAAAACCGTTTGCACATCTTTACCGATAAGCACACCAGCTTTCACATGATTCAGTATTTTAGCCATCCTTTTTTCTCCCTGTCTTTATGAGTTTTACATTATTTTAAACAAAAGACGTAAATATCGTAAGTTTATTCAAAAATAAAAAATTTTTTTGCGATCGGGCTTTAACGCCGCAGAAGTCTGAATTCTGCAGATCACCAAAAGCTCACGGCGTTTCACGGTTTACGGATTTGTCAAAATAAAATATTCGTCGAAAGAAGATAAAAAGCGCTTAATGCAATACTCCGAAGCCCGCTGCTCCGTTTAACACTAAAAATAAAATTCATTTTTTTTAAATTATCAACGAAAGCAACGGGCAATCGGAGAATCTCGTTTCAACTTCTTTCAACGGACATCATTTAAAATTCTCTGTCATTTCCGATTCCGTCAGGCTGTCAAATATTTTTCACAGCCTTAGGTTTACCGTTCAAAACATCGGGGAGAATTTTTACGCGTTTCAATAGATTGGCATTGCTTACAACCGTTATGGAAGAAGAAGCCATGGCAATTTCCGCCAGCACCGGATGCATCCAGCCGATCATGGCAAGAGGAATCATCGCCACATTGTAGAAAAACGCCCAGAACAAATTTTGTCTGATTTTACGAAAAGTTTCTCTGCTCAAAAGAATTGCTTCGACCACGCCGGTGAGCTCGCCCCGTACCAGCGTCACGTCACTGGCTTCAATTGCAATATCGGTTCCGGTGCCAATGGCAATTCCCACATTAGCCTGGGTCAGCGCCGGTGCGTCGTTAATTCCGTCTCCCACAAACGCAACCTTTCCGAAACGCGATTGAAGATTTATAATTTCCTGTAATTTTCTTTCAGGCAAAACGCCAGCCATTACGTGATCAATTCCCACCATGCGGGCAATTGCCTCCGCGGTATGCTGATTATCTCCGGTAATCATAGTCGTTTCAATTCCCATTCGACGTAATTCAGCTATCGCGGGAGCGGAATCGTCTTTCACCTGATCGGCTACGGCAATTATGCCCAGAACCTCGGAGTCAACGCTGACAATCATGGCGGTTTTGGCTTCTTCTTCAAGCTGCCGCAATTCTTCTTCCACCGAGGAATAATCCACTTTATAATCGCTTAGCAATTTACGGGTACCGACCAATACCTGCCGATCATCGATTTTTGCAATAATGCCTTTTCCGCGTACGGCTTGGAAATGTTCCGGTTTTTTGAGCTCAATTCCCTCCTGCTTAGCCTTTTTAACGATCGCTCCAGCCAAAGGATGCTCGCTGCCCTGTTCCGCGGATGAAGCGTAAAATAAAACTGACTTCACATCATTTTTCCCTAAGCTAATGATATTCGTAACCTCCGGCTTTCCCTTGGTTATGGTGCCGGTCTTGTCGAATACCACAACATTTACATCCTTCAGGGTCTGAATGGCTTCTCCGGAGCGGAAAAGAATTCCGTGATTTGCCGCGATTCCGCTCCCCACCATCAAAGCGGTAGGCGTCGCCAGACCCAGCGCACAGGGACAGGCGATAACCAGCACGGCGACCATGGAAACGATTGCCAGAGTTATGATGCCGAGATCGGGATTAACCCAGGGCAAAAACGAGCCGAAATTAACCAGCGACTGCATAAAGCCGGGGAATATCAGCCAGAGCGCCACGGTCAGCAAGGCTATGGCAATCACAGCCGGCACGAAAAATCCGGTAACCTTATCGGCAAATTCCTGAATGGGAACCTTAGATCCTTGACATTCTTCCACCATTTTAATCACTTGGGATAAAAAAGTATCCTTTCCGATCTTTGTCGCCTTTATCTTCAACAAGCCTTCCTGATTAATGGTAGCTCCGATGACCTCATCGCCGGGTTTGTGAGTAACCGGCATGCTTTCTCCGGTTGCCATGGATTCATCCACCGCGCCTTCTCCTTCCACAACTACGCCGTCGGTGGGAATTTTTTCGCCTGGTCTGATAACCATGATGTCACCCACTATCACTTCTTCGATGGGAATTTCCACCTCTTTGCCGTCGCGAAGAATGCGGGCTGTTTTGGCGCCCAGATCCAGCAATTTACGAATCGCCTGCGAGGCTCGTCCTTTGGCTGTTTCTTCGATATAACGACCGGTTAAATGAAACGCCATAATCATGGCAGCCACACCGGCGTAATTGGTTACCGGCAGAAAAAAAGAAGCCGGTCCGGTTAGCAGAGAGACTCCCGTTCCGAGCATTATCAGGGAGTCCATATTGGCGTAACCGTGCACAATTGCCGACCAACCGCTTGTAAACGTTTTCCGTCCCACCCAGAATAACACCGGAAGCGACAGAACGACCATTCCCAGATTGTATATGGTTTCGTTGGGCCAGACCACCCCAAAGAACATCTCGCCGAACATCCATATAATTATCGGAACGGTAAGCACCCAGGCTACTTTCATGCGGAAACGAGCGGTTTGCATTTTTATTTCCGCTTCATCCACTTCCTCGGTTGCTTCCGACTCCGGAATTTTCAAAACCTGATAGCCGGCGTCCGCCACAGCCTTTTCCATATCGTTCAGAGATACTTCGCCGGCAATATATTCTACCTGGGCTCTTTCGGTTGCCAAATTCACATTGACATCGATTACGCCCTCAATATTCTTCAGAGCTTGAGTAACATGGTTCGCACACGAAGCGCAGGTCATTCCCCCTATGGGAAGCGTCATTGTCGCGGTAGCGATTTCATATCCGGTGTCGTGTACTGTCTTAACCAATTCCTTCAGATCCACTTCTTTAGGCAGGAACTCCACTGTCGCCTGCTCTGTTGCCAGGTTTACCGTGGCGAACGTGATTCCATCGGTGTTTTTTAAGGCGTGTTCCACATGCGAAACACACGAGGCGCACGTCATTCCCTTAATCGGCAAAACCAATTTTCTGTTTTTATTTCGACCGCTTTTTTCGCGGACAATCGGTTGGTTATTTGCATGTTCAGACGCCGTCTCCGCGGCGATTTCTTTTCCGCCCTCCGTATATTTTCCGGGATTGGCGTCAAACTCTTCCTTACAATTTTTCGAACAGAAAAAGTAAGATTCTCCTTTATATTTACTGATTGCGACGGCATGTTTTTGATCAACCATCATGCCGCAGACCGGATCTCGTATCATTTCGTTCTCCCTTCCAAATGACTTTTGTTCGTTAGATTACACATAGATTTTTATGAATGAATCCTCATTCATTTTTAGACCATTTACGAGTCAAAAGCATTAATCCTTCCATTCCGATAATTTTTGCCTTTTCTCCCTTTCTAATATAATCGGAAGATTGCGCCTGCCATATTTCTCCGTGCACCAGTACTTGTCCGACGGGATTTAGATTTTTTATTACCTCAGCCATCTGTCCTATCATTCCCTCTTTTCCGGTACTAACTTTTTTATGTTTGCCGCGCATCAGCACAGAATAAAGAAGTCCGGAAATCACCAAAATTAACAGATATAGCGGGAGGGCAAGGTAGATGGGCATGACATAAAAAAGGATCAAACCCCAAAAAGGCATTGTCAACAATATATGACACATTTTTATCCTCCGTGAATTTTCTTTTACGGCATAAATGAATTACAATAAATGTGCCAAGGTTGCTATTTCGGGAATCTTCAGAAAAGACAAAGGAAAAAGGGATTATTGAAACGGTAAAAAAAGAAATGATTTCAAAAATCAGATAATATTCTACAACTTTACGAATTTAATGTAGAATATTCTACAGGTCATTGATACGAAGGTTTTAATTTATGATTTACTTTTTGTTAAGGGTTAAGAGTGTGAGGGTTAAACTGAATATCCGATAATCGTTATGCGTATAAATGATTATCGACATTTAATCAGATGTCATTAAAAAGGAGCTAAAATTCTAACTTCTATATTTAATTTCGGATTTACTATTTTTCTCCTAAATCTACTTTGTAACTTTTCGTTAAGAGTTAAGGGTATAAAGGTTAAGTGTGCTTCTTCAAACTACGAGTCACGTCCTTGTCACTTGTTACTCGTTACTATATCACTTGTTGCTTTTATCTTTAATCTTGAATGAACTTTAATCTTTTTCCTTTTTCCTTTTTCCTTTATCATTTGTCACTCATTACTCTGTCACTTTTTTACTCGTCACATTTTTTCACCCTTGCCCTGAAGGGCAGAAAAAATGCGGGATTCTTTTACCCAGCAATAAATTACTGGGCTATTTTCATTCAATTCCTCCGGAATTTTTCTAAACAACTAAACCTTTTTCCTCCATCCTCCGACAATCCTAAATTTGTTACTCGTTACTTGTTGCTTTTCGTTAAGCAGTATGGGCTTCTGGTTACAAGCCACTTGACCCTTGTTCCTTGTGCCCTGTGCCTTGCTTTTAAGGGTTAAGCGGCAGTGGTTGCAGGTTGAATTTAAATTGTGACTTTAATCTTGAAGAACTTTAATCTTG
>JAJRSN010000388.1 GCA_024278715.1 Calditrichota bacterium | reverse complement strand
TTCTTAAAAAACGCCTCCGCGGAGCGATCGCCGCGAATATGAAATCCGCTTTTTTTGCAGACCAGATTAGGCAGCCGCTTTAGAATTTCATCGTCCGCCGCATTGTAAATAAAACGATCGTTTTCGGAAAGATTTTTAGTAACGCGCCATTTGGCTTCGATGTAATCCTGATAACTGTCGTACCTGTCGAGATGATTGGGCGCAAAATTGAGCAAAACCACCTGATCGGGGTGAAACGTTTCGACTGTCTCCAACTGAAAACTGGAAACTTCCACAACGCCCCACACGCCTTCTTTACTTTGCTCCACAAAATCGGAAAAGGGCTGCCCGATGTTTCCCGCGACAACCGCGTCGGGATATTTCATTTTAAGCATTTCGCCGATCAGCGTTGTGGTGGTTGTTTTTCCGTTTGAACCGGTCACGGCAATCAACGGACCTTTAAAAAACCAGGAAGCTACTTCGATTTCCGAATAAACGGGAATATTGTTGCGCAGCATTTTTTGCACAACTTCGGAAGCTACCGGAACGCCCGGACTTAACACGCAAAAATCCGTCTGAAAAACTCTTTCGCTGTGTCCGCCAAACTCGGCGTCGATGTTTTGCGCTTTTAAAAATTCAACGGCTTCCTGCTTTTGCTCCGCCTTTGCCAGATCGCTGACAAACACCTGCGCCCCCTTATGTTTCAGCAGGTCTGCGGCAGCCAAACCGCTGCGCGCCGCGCCTAAAACCGTAACGCTCTTTCCGCTCACATTTTTTTCGATATTTTCTCTGTTCCGTGCCAATGTTTCCGCCCGATCATTGCGTTTTAAATGTACTCAAACTTAGCAAAGCCAATAATATACCGACAATCCAAAAACGAATCACGACTTTTGTTTCATGCCAGCCTTTCAATTCAAAATGGTGGTGAATGGGCGCCATCAAAAAGACGCGCCTTCCTTCTCCGTATTTACGCCGGGTGTACTTAAAATAACTGGTTTGGATAATCACCGAGAGCACCTCGCCGATAAACACGCCGGCGATAAGTAAAAGTAAAAGTTCTTTTTTTAATAAAATGGCAGCCGTGCCCATGGCGGTTCCCAAAGCCAGCGATCCCGTGTCTCCCATAAAAATTTCCGCCGGATACGAATTGAACCACAAAAAGCCCATGGCTGCGCCGAATACCGCCATGCAAAAAATGGTTATCTCTTCGCTGCCGGGTAAATAGATAATATTCAAATAATCGCTGAATTTTACGTTGCTGGTAACGTAAGCCATTCCCGCCAAAACAATAAAAGCAATGGCGGACAAACCCGCCGCCAAACCGTCGAGACCATCCGTTAAATTCACGGCATTCGAAGCCCCGGTTAAAACAAAAACGATAAAAAAGATGTAAAAAATGCCGAAATCAATTTCCAGATTTTTAAAGAACGGAACGCTGGTGTTTGAATGGAAGCCGTCGAAAAAGGGATGAAAATAGATAACAGCCCCCAGCAGCAAGCCCACGCTTATCTGTCCCAACAGCTTGTAACGACCGATCAATCCCTTTTTAAACTTTAAAATGGACTTCAAATAATCGTCAATAAATCCCACCAGCCCCATTACCAGCGTGGTTAAAAAAATCAATAGCAAATACAGATTAAAAACATCAGCCCAGAGCAGCACCGCCACCACAATGGAAAAAAGAATGATTAAACCGCCCATGGTGGGCGTTCCTTTTTTCACCTGATGCGACTTGGGACCTTCAATGCGAATTTCTTCGCCGATCTGATACTTGCGAAGCAGGCGAATTACCTTTGGTCCGATCCACCAGCTAATAATCAGCGCCGTTATTGCAGCCAGAGCCGCCCTGACCGTGATGTAGCGAAAAACATTAAACCCGATAAAAAAATCCGTAAACTGGTACAAAAATTTTGCTAACATAACGCCATCTCTATGATTAAATATATTCCAAAACTTTTTCCATCCGCATTCCCCTGGAGCCCTTGATAAAAACAAGAGAACCGCGTCGTATCTTTTCTTTTAAAGCGCGGGCAAGATGTTCGTGGCTTTCAAAAACTCCGATTTTATCTTTGCCGATCTTTTCGGCGGCTTGTTTCATGAATTTACCCATCACGTAAATAAACTCGGGATTCAAAGACAGTGCCCCCTTTAGCGCCGCTTCGTGCCAATGCAGGCTTTCTTCGCCCAATTCGAACATATCGCCGAGAACCAAAAACAGCCCGTCCGACCGCTCCATCTGTTTTAGGGTTTCGAACGCCGCTTTTACTGATTCGGGATTGGCGTTGTAAGCGTCATTAATAATTCGAATCCCGTTGTATTCCTGCACCTGCATTCGTTTCTCGAAGGCGGAATAACTTTCCAAAGCGTCTTTGATTTCGTTTTCGTTCATTCCCGAAAACAGAGCAACGCTGGCTGCCGAAAGCGCGTTATACGCATTGTGCACGCCCGGCGTCCGCATAAGAATATCAACTTTATCATTGAGACGAAAAACGCAATTTCCGTTGCGCTCAACTCTTAAAATTTTTCCCGTGACATCCGCTTTTTCATCAAAGCCAAAGGTCACTTTTTTCAGCCCATCCCGTCGATACTCTTTCAGATAAGGATCGTTGAGATTAATGAAAACGGTTTTCCCGTCCGAAAGCCCGTCGAACAGGGATAATTTTTCGCGCGCTACTTCGTCCAAAGTCCCGAAAAACTCCAAATGCGCCGGACCCACGTTAGTCACCAGCGCCAAATCGGGATCAGTGATTGCGGTTAAAACGGATATTTCGCCCGGATGGTTTGTACCGAGCTCGATTACCGCCATTTGGTGCTCCGGCTGCAATTCCAGCAAAGTTAAAGGACAGCCGATGTGATTGTTCAAATTCCCGACGGTTTTGTGAACCTTTTGTTTGGAGCTCAGAATATGGGCGATCATCTCCTTGGTGGTGGTTTTACCGTTAGAGCCTGTTAAGCCCACGACCGTTCCTTTGAATTTTGAGCGTTTGATTTTTGCCAATTGTTGCAACGCCTTAAGGGTATCGGGCACTACAACCTGCGGAAACGGTTTTTGCGTTTGCACCTCAAAATTCACAACCGCAAAACGAGCGCCGTTTTGCGCGGCAGGCTGAACAAAAT
>JAJRSN010000387.1 GCA_024278715.1 Calditrichota bacterium | reverse complement strand
TGACTTTCCAGTTCGCTTTTTATCTCTTCCGAGGCATCTTCTTCGTGCATTTCCAGCAATATTTCGGCGTCGGCTACTTCGGCGCGCGCTTTTTCCCAGGCTTCGACCCATCCCTTGCGTTGGTTCATCGCTCTCAGAACCTTCTGGGCTTTCTCCTGATCATTCCAGAATCCGTCATCCATTGTCTTTTTTTCTAACTCTTCGATCTCTCGCTTTTTTTTATCAATGTCAAAGATAACCTCGCAAATTTTCCAAACGCTCTTTAAAATTTGCTATCTGTTCCTGATAATCTTTTTCCATAATCAATTCTCCGGATTTTTTTACACAAAATTCTGATCAAAATTATTTGAAATTTTAACATTAATCATTTTCTTCGGAATTTATAACCTTGGACCTGTTAATCCGGGTCCCGAATTTTTAAGGTTACAGGTTTCTGCCTTTGAAAAAATTCCCGTTTTTCGCCTTAAAGAACCTGTTTATCCGCAGCAGATCCGATAAACAGAAAGATAATAGCATTCCCTTCGTCATCCAATTCTTTTTTCGGCGGAATCATGCGTATTGACAAATGCGCTACTCAATAAACTGCTTTTCTATGCCTATACTCGCCTATTCCGTGAGAGTTCAATTTTATTGTTTTTTCGGATAAAAAATACCGTTCCGATAATTTTTACGGTAAAACCGGATACGTATTAAAAGAAGGAATTTAAGAGGCGGCAAAATTTAAGGCAAGAAAGCGGATTCAAAATAAATAAAAATCCCGGCTTTGGTGCCGGGATTTTACAAAATTTATTTTTCTTCCTGAAGAATCTGTTTTAATTCTTCCAATTCGCGTTCGGCTTGTTCTCGTTCTTTTTTCAGTTTTTCGAGCTCTTCCTGAACGTCTTTGGTGCGGTCACGTTCTTCCACGATCTTTTGGAAGAATTCCACACGTTTTTTGAATTTTTCGCGTTCCAGTTCGGCGCTGCTTAACCTGCGGGTTGTAATGGGAAGAATTTGAATATTAAGTCCCATCTGTACCCGCCAGGAACAGTAATTCGGCAGGTTATAATCGGGATTTGCCAATTCGGCAACTTTCGCGTAATTTGTTGTGTTTTTATCGCTCGAAACGCGAATATCAACTCCTAAATCGGCTGACAGCCAGGAAAGTGCATTGTAACGAATACTCGGCGAAATATACATATAGTTTTCGCGGCTGTAAACAAAATCATCCGGCTCGTTCAAAAACGTGATGCCCTCTATCTCCAGACGGTAATCGAACATGCTTGTGGGATAAACAATCCCCAGAGAATACTGCAATTGCGAAGAATTTTTAGTCGCCTTAAATTCCTTACCCCTATAATCATAGACTGTTTTACCGGCTTCGTTATGATTCCACCAACCGAGATTCAGGTGAAAACTGAGCGAACGATCGGGAAGATAGGGGTCCATAAAATAAGACAACATTCCGGTAAAGGCATATTCCACGGCGCCGCTTGCGTATTCGACAAAGGGGTAGTTATGTTTTTCGCCGGTAGGGAAGCGGAACGTGGTAATCACACCCGTATAAAACTTGCGTTCCATAAAGGAATAGGAACCGAGTTTTAAGCTGGCAAATATATCACCGGGCAAATTATATTCATTGCTGTAATGTGTGTCCTGATAAATACGCGGCGATATAATCAAATCCAGATGATCCAGAATTCCCCAACTCAGGGAAGTTTGACCAACCACAAGCCAGTAATTAGCGGCGGAGAAATTTTGCGGCGGCTGACCGGATCCTACAAATTGTGTGGCTCTTGTAAAGAAATTCATGTTCGAATACAAGGTAACAAAGCCCTTCCCCATTGTCTGTGCGCTATGGGTATGTAACAAACTCTTGCTTCCTATTGGCGGCTGGCTATAAAGAAAAGAAATCGATAGAACCAATAGGATCAGGCTGACCTTTTTCATTTCAACCTCCCAGAAAAACTTTTATTGGCTTAAAAATTTATTTACTAAACTATTATTTCAATAACAAGACGACCTAAGATAGAAAAGTTTTTAATCCTCTTCCAATATTTTTTTCAATTCTTTGATTTCCTTCTCTGCTTCTTTGCGTAACTTCCTCAAACTTTCTATCTCAGTCTGCACCGATTTAGCTTTTTGTTTTTCTTTTAATACGGTTTCAAAGAACTCTCTATTCTCTTTTATTTGCTCTTTTTGATACAAATCTTCGGCTTTGGAAACGCCGCCGCTCGTCAACTGTAAGTTCACATTCACGCCTAAATGGATTCTCCATGAGGGATAATTTTTAGGCAAGTCGAGCGTTTGGGATAAATACGGTATAATCGGATTTGTCCACTGACGCACAGCCGGTGAAAGTCGAAAATCCGCTCCCAGATCCACAGAAGCCCATTCCGCGGCTTTGTATCGAATACTCGGACTTAAAAACGCCCACTCTTCCGCGCTGTAAACAAAGGCGTCCGGCTTTTGCAAATACAGAATGCCCGAAAGTTCAAGCCTGAAATCAAACATGTCCGAAGGAAAAACC
>JAJRSN010000386.1 GCA_024278715.1 Calditrichota bacterium | reverse complement strand
TAAAATCAGGAATTCAAACAACTTTTGGTCATCGTAAACAGGCACTCCCCATTCGGTATCGTGGTAGGCAACGTAAAGTTCGTCTTTTGACGGAACCCATTCGCATCTTTTATCATCCATATTAGAACCCCAAAATTTGTATTTTTTGTTGCGGTGCATTTAGCGATTTTCGACGAGCGCCACGGCTCTTACGGGAAAACCGTCTGCGTCCTCAACATTTAACGGAAAAACACTCAAAATAAAACGCTGATTCAAAATCTTATCAAGGTTAGTGAGATTTTCGATAATAATCAACCGTGCGGAAAGGATCTTTTTGTGAATAAGATATTCCCTGCTATCCATCGGGTCAACGGTAGCGACATCGAATCCGATGCCTTTCAAATCCATCTTAATAATTCGCTCGGCGGCTTCGGGAGAAAGCGTGGGGAAATCTTTCCAGTATTCTTCGCTGCCCCACAATTTGCCGTAATCCGCATAGAATAATATAAAATCCAAAGATTCCGGATCGACAATCGAATCGAATATTTGCGGAGGAATGGCTTTCCCTTTGAATGCCTGAACATTTAGCGTCAGCGCCCGTCCGTAAAATTGCCAAAGCGGAAGCCGATCCAGAAATTTTCCGTCATCAAGTATGTGGGCTGGCGCGTCCAAGTGCGTTCCGACATGGGTCGTCAAAACTATCTGTTTTTCCCGAAATCCGTCTTCCTTTAAATCGTTCAATTGGCGGATTTTAAGAGCGGGCGTGCCGGGGAAAAGCGGCATTCCGTTATGAATTGGATGCGACAGGTCAATAAGAATTTGTTCCACCGTCTTTCCTTTTTCGTTCCGTTGAACTCTGAATTTATATTTTTCAGATCGATAAAAATTACGGCAACTTTCAGATCCTGAAGACAAGCTAAATATTTTACCTAACATTTTCAACCAGATGACAACACCCTATTATTCTAAAAGGCTTCAGACAAATTCTCGGTTCTTGGGTCTTATTTGCCTTGTTTGTTTCCCCAATCGGCGACGATGCGGTCGAATAACGAGTCCCAATAGGGATCGGCTATCTTTTTTTCGGGATGTTCTTCGTACCAGTTTACAATTTCACGCGCGCCCTGAGAAAAAGGAATTGCCGTCCGAAATTCAGGCGCAAATTTTTTAATTTTACTATTATCGAAAATCAGGCAATGACTTTTGTCGCCTAACAGACTTCCCGCCCATTCTTTATCGTATTGCGCGAGGACTTCCGAAGGAATGTTGATTACCTTCGGTTCCGCATCGGCGGCTTCGGCAATGATTTCGGCGATTTGATTCCAGGTGAGTATTTCATCGGAAGTAATATGGAACGCTTCTCCGATGGCAAGCCGATTGCCCAAAAGCTGCGTAAAGCCGCGCGCGAAATCTTCGTGATGAGTCAATGTCCACAACGATGTTCCGTCGCCGTGAATAATGACGGGTTTACCCTGTTTTAAGCGGGCAATTGTCGTGTAACCTCCTTTTAAAGGAAGCGTTTGTTCGTCATAAGTGTGCGAGGGTCGGACAATTGTTACGGGAAAATCATTATCTCTGTACGCCTTCATCAAAATTTCTTCGCAATAAATCTTGTTTTGCGCATAAGCCCAGAACGGATTTTTCAGCGGCATGTCCTCGGTAATCGGCAGGCGCGCCGGCGGCTTTTGGTAAGCCGAAGCGGAGCTGATGAAAACGTATTGCTTTGTTTTTCCGGCAAAGAGTTCGATATCTCTTTGCGCCTGTTCGGGCGTGTAAGCGATAAAATCAACCACCGCATCCCACTCATGTTTTTTTAAAAGCGACCGCATAGATGTCCGATCGGAAATATCGCCGATCAGATGTTTTACTCCCCGCGGAATTTCCCGTTCGCTTTTGCCGCGCGTCAGCAAAAACAGATCGTGTCCCTTTTCCGCGCAAAGCCGGGCGCAAGCCGAGCTGATTATTCCCGTTCCGCCGATAAACAGAATTTTCAATAAATCCTGCGATTGCTTCATTTAATGCTCCGCCGAATTTGATTTTTTAAAATTAGAGTCTGAAACGATTATATTCAAATAATTCAAAATTTTTTACCGCGCTGCATCGCCAAACAACAGCCGGGCGGGGTAGAAAATTTCCGTATTGCACTGTCCGCGAAAAGAGAAAAAGAGATTTTTTAGTTGTTTTGCAACCAGACTATCCGTTCTGACTCTGTGAATAACGGTTAAGCACACTTCCTTTTGAATTTTAAATTTTTCTTTGTATCTTACGCCCTAAAGCGACAGAGATTCTGTTTTGTTTTAAAACGGAATTCGGAACCGGAAGTCAGAACACATTCAAAATCCGAATATTGTCCGGAACCGACTTCCCGATAGTTCGAAAAAAATTTCGTATTTAATCTTGCATTGAGAGACGGATTTTAGCAATTACCATTAACAAACAGACGGGCACATGACAGCAGTTTTTAATCTACCGGCAGACGTTCAAAAGTTAGCTCTTGGTCTGATGTCGGGAACATCCTGTGACGGTCTTGACATCGCTCTTGTTTCCATTAAAGGAGAAAAGCGTCAAACGCGCCTCGAATTGATCAAAGGACGCAACTTTCCCTACTCTACAAAGCAGCAAAACGAATTGCTAAAATTGTTACAACCCGGAAATAATGACGCCGCTATTCTCAGCCAGTTAAATTTTTACCTTGCCAAAATCTGGGCGGAAATGGTGCTCGATTTTTTAGAGGAAAACGGTTTATCCCCGCAACAAATCCGTTTCATCGGTAGTCACGGGCAAACAATCTGGCATCAGCCCAATGAAAAAACTTTTATCGATGTACCCGTAACTTCCACTCTTCAATTGGGCGATCCTTCGGTGCTGGCAAAACTTACCGGTATTACCGTGATCGGCGATTTCCGCGTGGCTGACATGGCTTTCGGGGGACAGGGCGCGCCTTTAATCCCCTATTTCGATTGGATCTATTTTTCCCGCTTTCGAAAAAACATCCTAACTGTAAACATCGGCGGAATCTCCAACCTGACCTTTATCCCAGCCGACGGAGACATTAAAAAAGTCGCCGCCTTCGACTGCGGTCCCGGGAACATTTTAATTGACCGTTTCACTCAAATCTTTTTTCAAAAACCTTATGATGAAAACGGTTTTTTGGCAAAACAGGGAAAGCTCTCGGAAAAGCTCCTCGGCTATCTTCAAAAAATTGATCCTTTTATTTCAGCCTTGCCGCCAAAGTCCACTGGACGTGAGCATTACGGCATCTTTTTCGAAAATAAGTTGAGAAAATTTATAGAGAAAAACGATATAGACATTTACGACGTGCTGCACACATTGACCTTTTACACGGCGTACTGCATCCGGGAAAATTACCGCGAATTTATTCATCCGGTCTCTCCCGTAAAAGAAGTGGTTATCAGCGGAGGAGGCGCCTGCAATCCGTTTTTAACCGGGCAAATTCAACATCTTTTCGGCAAAATCGCCGTAAAAATCACAGACGAGCTTGGACTTGACAATGAATTTAAAGAAGCCATAGGCTTTGCCGTTTTAGCCAACGAAACATTGCTGGGAAATCCTTCCAACATTCCTCAGGTAACCGGCGCAAGGTCGGCGACTGTTTTGGGTAAAATCTGCCCGCCGTAAAAAATTGTAAACTTTCCCGACATCGGGTAATGACAGTGGGATTCAAAGGACGATATCTTTTTGTTCTTGTGGTTCGGGAATCTGCGGCTATTCCGCCGCTCGTTTTCCGGCTTCGTTTTTATCGAAATCCGCCTCTCAAAACAATGATTCAAATTTTTATTTTACGGAAATTTTATGTTTTAAGAACCATCGGTACAATTCGGGATTGTCGTAGGTTTCGGTCCATGAATCATGTCCGGCTTCGGGATAAACGGTAAACCTGACATCTGCACCTGCTTTTTTTAACGCTTCCACCATTTCTTCGGATCTGCGAATCGGCACAACCGGATCTTTGACGCCGTGAAAAACCCACACGGGAATATTTTTAAGGCGATCCGCCAAAAACGGTTCTCCTCCTCCGCAAATCGGTGCAATGGCTGCAAAACGATCGGGTCGCTCGGTCGCCCATGCCCAGGTGCCAAAACCGCCCATGCTTAAACCAGTTAAATAAATCCGCTCTTTATCGACGGGCAGCTCCTTCAATAATTGATCCAGCCATAAATCCAATTCAGGAACCGACCACCATTCGCCGGAGGGACATTGGGGCGCTACGACGATAAAGGGGAAGTCCCTGCCCTGCGCAATAAGTTTAGGAGGACCGTGTTTGGTAACCAATTTCAAATCGTTGCCTCGCTCGCCCGCTCCGTGTAAAAAAATCAGCAACGGCAATTTTTTTTGGGGATCGTTTTCGTTCTGCGGAACATACAAAAGATAATTCACATCCAAGGTTTTACATACTTTGGCTGTAGTGTGTTTTTGCCGTAAATTCATGGAACCCTCTCTGTTTGTCACAAGTCGCGATGAGCACGAAAACATTAAAAACGCAAACACAAAAACCGTTGTTATTTTTCCCGAAGACATTTTCTTTTTTCTCCTGAAATTTCCCTTATTCACAAACCGCCGATTATTCCTGATAAATCAAATCGATCACGTCCTTATAGCGCTTTTCGACAACACTGCGTTTTATTTTCAGGCTGGGAGTTAATTCCCCTCTTTCAAGCGAGAACGGCTCCTGCAGCAGTACAAATTTTTTAACTTTCTCGTATCGAGCAAAACTCTTCTGTAAGCGATCGATCTCTTTCTGAATCAATTCGTGCACCTTATCATGTTTAATCATTTCCCCATTGTTTTCAATGTCGATACCCTGTCCGGTTGCCCATTCTTTAATAATCTCATAAGCCGGAATTATCAACGCCGAAACGAATTTTCGATGATTACCCACAAGACAAACATCCTCAATATATTTGCTGGTTTTCAATTTGTGTTCAATCGGCGCGGGAGCAACGTTTTTTCCGCCGGAGGTAACGATGATATTCTTTTTGCGGTCGGTTAAAAAAAGAAACCTTTCCTCATTCAAATAACCGATGTCGCCGGTATGCAGCCACCCCTCTTCGTCGATGGTTTCTTTGGTTAAATCCGGTTTATTGTAATACCCTTTCATCAAAACGGGACCTCTGACAAGCACTTCTCCGTCGTCGGCAATTTTTATTTCCACATCTTTGATGGGTTTTCCGCACGAGCCGTACTCCACCTGTCCGGGAGGAGTGAGCGTAATAATTAAATGGGTTTCGGTCATTCCGTACCCTTCGATAATCGGCAAACCGATGGCTTCAAAAATCTTAAGCGTTTCAACGGAAAGCGGCGCGCCGCCGGCAATGGGATAGCGGAAACGACCGCCTAATTTTGCCTTTACCTTATTAAAAACCAGTTTTTCAGCCAGTTTGTATCTGCGGATCAGCCATCCGGAAACTTCGCCTTTTCTGCGTTGTTCGTGATATTCCAACCCGGTGCCAATCGACCAGTAGAAAATATTGCGGGCTATTGCCGAGCTCTGCTCCGCCTTCTCTTGTAATGTATTGGCTATTTTTTCATATAACCGTGGCACACTTACCATAATCGTCGGTCGGCTGATCGCGACATCTTCAATGACCGTGTCCAGACCGCGGGCATAATGGATGGTCGCGCCCCGGTAAATGGGACACCAGTGCCCCGCCAGACGTTCGTAAAGATGACTCAACGGAAGGAACGATAAGAAAATGTCGTCGGATCGCAATTTTAACACTTCTTCCGAGTTCACAATGTCCGTCACAAATCCGCGATGGCACAGCATTACGCCCTTTGGTTCGCCTGTTGTTCCGGATGTGTAAACCAAGCTGCATGTCTCTTCCGGATCAATTTTATCCATGGACTTTTCAAAGGCGTCGGGATTTTTTTCCCGATGGTCTTTACCCTCTTCTGTCAACCGATTAAAATCGGGAATTCCCGAAATGGATTCGTAGCTAAAAATCATTTTCAAATCAGGCACCTGATCACGAATGGAATTAATCTTATCATATTGAAGAACATCTTCGACAAAAATCGCTTTTACGCCGGCGTCGTTTAAAATATAAGCGATCTGGTTTGGGGGCAGGGTGGGATAAATGGGAACTACAACGCCGCGTAAACCGAAAACGGCAAAATCGGAAATCGCCCATTCCGGAAGATTGTTAGACAATATGGCAATTCGGTCTCCGGCTTTTAAACCTCTGTGCATCAATCCGTGAGTTAACCAGCGGATCCGATCGCCCAATTCCCGATAGGTAATATCACGCCATTTATGTTCACGAAAATAACGGAAAACAGGTTTTTCGGGGTAATCTTTAATTGTATTAAATACGATGTGCAGTACACTTTGAAACATGAAAAGTTCCTCCTAAAAAAGGAATTTAATAATGGGTCAATTTACGTTTTTTGAAATTTGAAAACAAATTACAGAAATATTGTCAAATAGCGGCGGAAATAAAATTATGAGAGGAAAAGCGCCGACCCTAAAAGCCGGCGCTTCGGAAAAGAAGGGTCACAGATTTTCAAGGATAAAATCGGTCATCATTGTGTACAAATGGTAACGGGAATTAGGACCGATCAAACTGTGGTTCAATCCGGGATAAATCATTAATCGGAACTGCTTTCCCGCTTCCTGAAAACGCTTAATCACCTGCATTGTGTTCTGCATGTGAACGTTATCGTCCGAGCTTCCGTGGACAATAAGTAATCCGCCCTTGTAACGATCGACATAAGTTAAAACCGAAGTCGAATCGTAGCCCGCCTGGTTTTGCTGAGGAAGTCCCATATAACGTTCGGTCCAGATGGTATCGTATAGTCTGAAATCCGCAACGGGCGCGACGGCGATTCCCGCTTTAAAATATTCCGCTCCTTTGGTCATTGCCATTAAGGTCAAATATCCGCCGCCGCTCCATCCCCAAATACCGATGCGGTTTTTATCCACGTAAGGCAGGCTGGCAAGATACTTAGCCGCCTCGATGTGATCCTGCAAGGCATATTTGCCGATATTTCCGTAAGCCAGATTTTTAAACGCCTTGCCTCGTCCGCCGGTACCGCGGTTATCGACGGTGAAGACGATATAGCCTTTTTGAGTGAGTAGGGTGTACCATAAAATCGACCGGCTCCACGTATCCCGTACCAGTTGCGAGCCGGGTCCCCCGTAACCGTAAATTAATACCGGATATTTTTTGGTGGAATCAAAATCCACTGGTTTGATGATTCGCGCGTTCAGTTCAACTCCGTCTTTGGTTTTGAATGTCAGATATTGGGGAACTGCAATCTTCACATCATCAAAAATATCCATCGTGTTTTCTACAAGTTTGCGAATTGTCTTCCCTTTTGAGTCGCAAAGGGCAATTACCGGCGGAATCGAAAAAGCTGAATAAGAATCAATAAAGTATTTCCGATTCGGCGAGAAATCTGCCCGATGACTTCCCGCTATTTTTGTTAATTTTTTTAATCCTTTTCCGTTTAGTTTGACCGAAAAGACGTGATTTTCAATGGAACTGCCCTTATTGGCGGAAAACAACACTCTGCCGCTTTTTTCGTCCACGCCAAAAACGCTGGTTACTTCCCAATTCCCTTTGGTCAGTTGTCTTTTCAAATTTCCTTTCAGATTATAGAGATAGATGTGCCGAAATCCGTCGCGCTCCGAAGTCCAGACAAACAAATCTTTCTTTTTAAGAAAAGTCAGATCGTCGCGGACGTCCACCCAGCAGGAATCAGTTTCGGTAAGAATAACCCTCGTGCTTCCGTTATTGCAGTTTCCCAGCAGCAACTCCAGTTTATTTTGCAAGCGGTTCATTCGCTCGATGGCAAGAATTTCGGGATTCTGCGTCCATTTGATGCGCGGAATGTAAATGTCGGTCTCTTCTCCGATATTCATCCGGACCGTTTTTCCGGAATCCAGGTGATAAACGACAATCTTCACCAGAGCGTTGGCGTCTCCCGCTTTGGGATAATGAATAGTACGAACCTTGCCGTATTTGCCTTCGAACTCGGTCCAGCTAAAGGTGGGTTCGTTCGACTGATCCACCCGCCAGAAGGCGATCTTTTTTCCGTCCGGCGACCAGCGCCAGCCGTCCGAACTGCCGAATTCCTCTTCATAAACCCAATCGAATTGTCCGTTGATTATATCGTCGGAACCGTCATGGGTGATCTGCCTGATTTGACCGCTGCTTAAATCCTGAACAAAAAGATTATTATCCAATACGTAGCCAGCTTTTTGACCGTCGGGAGATAATTTGGCGTGGCGCACGCGGGCGGAATCGTTATGCACCGGGGTTAGTTTATGGGTTTTTAAATCATAGACCAGAAAACGCGCTTCGTCAAATCGTCGCCACACTCGCCTGGCATCCGTTTTGAAAAGTATCTTTTTTCCGTCCTCGGATAACCTGTAATCGAACAGGCGTAAAGGTT
>JAJRSN010000385.1 GCA_024278715.1 Calditrichota bacterium | reverse complement strand
TTCTTACGTCACGTTCGTATTTATTGACCTGTTTATCTTTAATTCTAATATTCCGCCGAAGTTCCACTTCATCGTTTTCACGCAATATATGAACGGCTTCAAGAAACATATCATGATCGATTTGCAACATCTCATAAGATTGTTTCCAACCGTCTTCCAAAAGGTTATCGCCCGACCAGACTTTTCTTAACTCTTTCCACATTTTATTACCTCGCTATGGTTTAATATACGTCTAAAACGGTTATCTCATAAATTCTTCAATAATGATTAAATAGATTATGGGAATACTGTACATTCCCAAATAGCTTCCGACAAAAACCACCATATTTTTTTTGGATTTTGTAGCCATTTTCCCAACCCACTCGGCTAAACCGATGGGCAAAAATTTTAACGGATAAAACACCGCAATCCCGAATAAATTAAAACATAAATGCGAAAATGCAACAGTAATCGCAACCTCGTTTTGCGTTGCCAAAGAAGCTAAAATGGCGGTACCTGTTGTTCCGACATTCGCTCCGAGCGTATAGGGGAATATCTTCTTTAAACTAAGCACTCCCGCCCCGGCTAAGGGAATGATAAGGGATGTGGTCACCGAACTGCTTTGCACGATTAATGTCAGCAGCAGCCCTAAGGTTAAGCCCAGAAAATCGTTTTTAAAAAGATAATCGTTTATGGCGGTTTCCAGTTTATTAACTACCAGTTTGCGGATCATCCGGATGAGGGCGGCTAAAGAAAGGAAAATGAGCGCCAAAGATACGATGAGCAGAAAAACTTCATAAAACGGAATGGCGCCAAAAACCCGGTCAAGGGTGTGGATTATGGGATCGGTGACAGCCTTCAGAGGATTAAACAGCTTTACGCCGCCCATTCCCGCAAATTCACGTTCTAAAAAGACGGCGGATTTTTGAATAATATGATATTTTACTTCAATCGGGAAGAACAATAAAACCGCCATGATGTTAAAAAAGTCGTGCACAATGCCCGCCGAAAAAGCCCTCCTGAATTCCACCCGATTGGAAATATGACCCAGAGACACTAATGAATTGGTAATTGTTGTGCCGATATTAGCGCCCATGATAATAGGAATGGCGTTACCCAAGGTTAAAGCGCCTCCGGCAACTAATCCCACGACAATCGAAGTTGTGGTCGAAGAACTTTGAATTAAACTGGTGGCAAAAATACCGATCAGCAGCCCCATCAAAGGATGGCTTGTCATCTGAATTGTCGCTTCGGCAAAATCTTTTCCAAAAAGCTTAAAAGAATGTCCTAAAAATTTAATACTCAGCAAAAACAGATAAACAACCAGAATAATCGCCAAAACATTCCATACTTTTTTGAGAATATTCATCGTGAAATTTCCCCTTAACAAATTCCGGATTAAATATTACTTAACCGTGCACTAACGATTTTCTCATCAAAATTTAATAATTAAGAAATTAATATACGATAATACTAAGAAATTTTCTATTTAAAATGACTAATCAAGGTAAAAAAATTCACAAATTTTATTTTTTTCGGCGCAGCTTTTAATATCGGAAGGCGGCGAGGATTATCTTTTTTCCAACACCGCCAATATATTGCTTCTTAACTTCTTGATATTCAGCCACTGCGTTAGCGCATGCCACGATAAGAATATCAAAAACATCCATCGTCTTGTGTAGTTTAAATCGGAAATGTACTCCAGGTGAACAGGTTTTAAACCCGGAACACGTTTGGCGACGGTTTCAAACTTTTTGGGCGTATTCAGCTTATGATAGGCGGGAAAAATATCTTCGTCCGCTACTTTAAACAATTTGGTGATAACGGCGTGCTTTAATTTGTAAGGAAGCAAAAGACGAGGAATAAAAATAAACGGACACAAGAGATTTGTCGTCAAGATTACAACCTTGCCTCCCGGTTTTAACACCCGTGCTATTTCGGAAAGATAGGATTCCGCCTGATCGAAATGTTCAACAACAAACCGCAGGGTAATAAGATCCGCAGATTGAGGAGGAAAAGGCATGCGGCGCACATCGGCAACAATAAAACGCGCCCGCGCTTCTTCCGGTTTAAGAATATCGATCCCAACCGCCCTGCCCGCCATAAAACCAAATTCCTCAACACTTCCGTTGTCTCCGCATCCACAATCGATCCAGGTTATTTCTTTGGTCAACAAGTTTGTTACAACTTCATCGTAAACAATCCAGCGGTGCCTGAATTTGGGATCAACTTTTTTCAGTATGTTCTCGGACCATTGACGATTATCCATCCGACTCCTCATATTCAATGCCGTTTATCAACGGATAACCTACAGATTTTTGGGAAATGAGACAAGAGCGGATTACCGGTTAATATATTAACACTAAAATCCTTGCATCTTTTTTGTCAGAATCTGTTAATAGTTAAGTGTGTAAGGGTTAAGGGTTATTGGTCACTGGTTACTCGTTACTCTCTGTTACTCATTACACGTCACGAACCTTTCGCCAAGTGTTAATTCTTAAGAGAAAGATGTGCTTATCTTTAAAACCGAACGCGGTTCTCATTCATATCTTAGCGCGTCAACAGGATTTACGCGGGCTGCTTTTCTTGCCGGGAAAAATCCCGCTAACAATCCGATAATTGTAAGCAACAGAACGGATATGATCAACACTTCCGCGGACAGGATCGGTCGCCCGAGAAACTGCATTGCGCCGTCTCCGGTCGGAATCATCCACATAAGTTTAATGATTCCCACTGAAGTCAGCATTCCCAAAGAACCGCCGATAAATGAAATAAGAAGCGATTCAAAAATAAATTGCAAAATAATATAGCGACGTTTGGCGCCCACCGCCCTTTTTATTCCGATTTCTTTTGTGCGTTCTTTTGCCACCACAAACATGATGTTGGCGACTCCCACACCGGCAATTATCAGCGTCATTGAACCGATAACCGCAAGAAAGATGTTAATTCCGCGAAACACTTTGGCGCCCATTTCTTCGTTTTCAATAAAATTCCAGACGGGAACGGCGCGCTCGTCATCCGGATCGAATTGATATTTTTTTGCCAGGACCCGGCGAATTTCTCTTTCGACAAACTTTCCGTCCCGAGGGTTAATCGGTTTGACAATTATATTATTGACATATTTATATCCGTAAATGCTTTGAAATGTTGTAAAGGGAATAATTGCTCTTCGGTTATCGGGACCGTTGCTCATGGAAGTTTGAAGCTTTTTAGGCATTACGCCCACAACCGTAAAAGGCACGCCGTCAATTTTGACCGTTTCGCCCACGGGATCGGGACGACCAAACAATTCCGCGGCAATCTCCTCGCCTAAGAACACGCTCCTTCGGCGTTCCTGTAAATCTTTGGCGTTTAAAAAACGTCCTCCGGATGCGGGAAACATGCGGCGTAAAAATTCAAATTCCGGGTACACGCCTTCCATATAAGTTGACAAAATCTTTTCACCCGCTTTAAGACGAACTTTTCTTCCAAAACCGGGAATTGCCACCATAACCTGTGGAATATTTTTTTTAATGATTTTAGAATCTTCCTCCTTTAAGCGGATACGCCTGCCTATCGGCAATCCCTGCCATTTTATAGTGGTCTGTCCGCCATAAACGCGAATGATCCGGTCGCCGGCGTTTAACAATCCCTCGCGCATTCTAAACGACAAACCTTCGCCAAACGCCATGAGCAGCGTGATGGCTAAAATACCCCATGAAATAGCAATAGTGGTTAAAAAAGCCCGCGTTTTCTGGGTTCTTAAATCCTCAATAAATTCTCTCAATAACATAAAAATAAGCATTTGTCGTTTCCCTCAAAAAATCGGATATTTAGTAGCGCAAACAATCGACAATATTAAGTTTCGACGCCCTTCGAGCCGGAAAATAGCCCGCCAAAAATCCGATGATGAACAAAATAGCCATAGTAATAAAGGCGACCGTTAAATTCAGTTCCGGAGTTCCCACCGTTTCTTTAAACCCTTGGGAAGGAATAGCCGCCACCAGATTAATAATCCCTACCGCCAGAATAAATCCGATAATTGCGCCGATTCCGATAATAATGAACGCTTCCAGAATAAATTGTCCCAGAATATGACTCCGCTTTGCGCCGATGGAACGCCGAATACCGATTTCTCTTGTTCGTTCCGTTACCACAACATACATAATATTCGCCAAGCCAATACCGCCTACAATCAGCGTAATGGCGCCGATAATTCCCATAAAAATGTTAAATCCCAAGGTAAAATAAAAGATAAATGTATCGAATTCGGTCGTGTCCCAGATTCCCAAAGTCTCTTTATCTTTAGGATCGAATTTGTATTTTTTCGCCAAAACATTGTACACTTCCTGCTTTACGTATTTCGCGTCCCGCGGATCAGAAATCTGATAGACAAAATTACTGAGATATTTGTATCCGAAAATCGATTTAAAGGTGGTCATCGGAATAAAGGCGCGATCCTGATCTCTTTGATTATAAGAAGAATTCTGGGTTTTCTTTTTCATCACGCCGATAACCAAAAAGGGAGTATCGTTGATGTAAACATATTTACCGACGGCGTTTGCATTCTCGCCAAAAAGAAAATCACGTAAGCTGTTTCCTAGGAATACAACCCGCCGATTGTATTTCAGGTCCGGCTCATTTAACCAGCGTCCTCCGGGTTCCCACCATATATTGCGCATGGGACCGTATTCCGGAATGACTCCCGTGAGATTCGGTCGATTTATGCGGTCTTCCACACGAACAGCCGCGCCCCAGTAACTATATTCGGGGCTGATTCGGCGGATCGCTTTAATTTCTCTGCGCAGCGTTTCGATATCTTCATCGGTAAGCCGTATCCGCCGATCCCGACCATAGCCCTCAAAAGGAATGCTGGTGCGACCGGGCCACACAATGGCAATCCCTTCGCCAATACCGTGCATGTTTTTACTCATCTGCTTTCTCACCCCAACGCCAAACGCCAGCAACAGGATCACGGTCATTGTTCCCCAGATGATCCCGAACATGGTCATGGCTGTGCGGGATTTATACTGGCGGAGGTAAAAAAATATCTCGCTCAAATTTTCAATCGGTGCTTTCATAATATCATTTATCTTGGGTTTTTTGATTAAGATGAATTCGTAAAAAGTTTGTTTGTCTTATTTTTATTCGCCTATTCGCAAAAGTAAGCATTTTCCCGACCCTTCTCCGCAATTCGGAGAGTTGGTTGTAAAGATTTTCAAAATTCATAAAACCAAGCATATTTAAATTTTACCGTTTAACTACAAGTAACGAGTAAAAGAGTAACTCGACAGGCTCCCTTCGACAGGCTCCCTTCGACAGGCTCAGGGAGCGGAGAGTGACCAGACGCCGCTTAACCCTTAACTCTTAACCCTTACACGCTTAACCATTAACAAATTCCGCCAAATCAAACAAAGATTTTAGGGTTAATATATTAACCGGACGATTACTTTAGCTCAGATAATTTCTTTTGTCTCTTTTTCCAGAACTTCATCTCCTTCTTTTAAGCCCTCGATAACCTCGATGTAAATGGCATCGCTTAAGCCGGTTTTAATGTACTTTTCTTTTTGCCCCTTTTCACCCACGGGAATCTTTACAAACGCCGAGTCGTTGCGGAAGGTTACCACGCGTTCGGGCACCGCCAGAACGCTGTCGCGTTTGGCGATAATAATATGGGCGTTAGCGGAATAACCGGCGCGCAGCATGGTGTTCCCTATTTCATCAATTTTAATTTCGACCGGAAAAACGGTTGTGTTGTCTTCTTTTTTCGCCTTTAAAGAAATCAGAGTCACGTGCCCTTTAATTATTTTGCCGGGCAGCGCTCCCACCTGTAACTCGCACGGCAAACCTTCTTTTATTTTTCCCACATCTATTTCATCTACCGTTCCTTTGAAAATAAGATGATCCATATTCGCCATTCTCATCAAAGACGTGCCCGGCTGGTAGGAGGTCAGAGGAACAACCGGATCGCCCGGATTCACATATTTTTCAAGAATAAAACCGGTCAACGGAGCTTTTACCACGGCTTCTATTTCGGTGCCCTCTATGTTTATCTTTCCTACCTCCAATAGCTCCAGACGCTCTTTGGCGATCTGATTACGTAATTTGGCTTCTTCATATTGTTTTAAGATCGATTCGAATTCCTGATCGGAGACCATACCCTTCATTTTAAGTTTTTTAGTGCGTTCAAGAGCCTTAGCCGTGCCTTTCATTTCAAGCGAAGTCATTTCAACATCGCGTTTCGCCTGAGCCAATTCTAACGGCGTGGGATCCGGTTTTACCTCTAACAAAGGAGCTCCGGCTCGTACAAAATCACCGACTTCAACATACAACTTACCAACCACTCCGGAAATTTTTGATTTGACCTCAATCTCATTCATCGGTTCTATCGAGCCTACAGCCAGAGCTTTTTCGATAATGGTCTTTTTCTCGACCTTGACTGTGCTGCGCTTACCGTTCTCATTTCCGGATCCTGAAAACATCACAACGAAAACAACAATAACGACGATTATCGCTCCGGCGCTTATCAGAAATAGTTTTTTGGATTTCTTCTTCATTTTTCAGAGCTCCTTTAATACTTTTGCGGAATTTAACAATTCAAACACAATTGTTGATTGAATTATACGTATCAGGCTTTTAGATTGTTGCGTGTGATTGAAGGTTATGATAAAAATTTTAGAAAGGGGCAAAAGAAGGGATGTGGTTAAAAATGCAAGGGATAAAGATAATTATTTAAGGATTCTCCCTTGCTTTTGTAATGGTGGGATTAAAGGGGGAATCAAAAATGCAAATAAACAATAACAATCTTCAGGTTAAACTTTAATTCTCTCTACCGGTATTCCCAAACAGTGCCCTGCGGCGTGTCTTTTAGCTCAATATTTATTTCCGACAACCGCTTACGGATTTCATCGGCAAGAGCAAAATTCTTTTCTTTTCGCAACACGGCGCGGACATCAATAAGAATCTGAATAATCATATCCACATCGCCACTGCTTTTCGCCTCTATTTCTGAATACTCTTCAGGCAGCAGCCCGAGAACTTCGCCCGCTGTTTCATCAATTATTTTGATCGCTTTTTTGTGAGTTTCTTTAGCAACATCTTTACCGTGGTCCAGCCAAATATTAATTTCTTTCAAAAATTCAAACAGTTGAGCCAGAGCGTTGGGCGTGTTAAAATCGTCGTTCATCGCTTCGATGAATTTCAGCCGGTAAGAATCGATCTCTTTTTCAAAATTTTCGTCTCTTCCGTCTCGAGCCGGTTTTGCCTTTAAAAGGCGGACAAAGGTCTGATGAAAACGGGCAAGACCTTTTTCAGCCGCTTCCAAAGCCTGATCGCTAAAATCCAGCGGAGAGCGATAATGGCTGGAAAGCACAAAAAAACGAATTGCCAAAGGCGAATAGTTTTTAACCGCGTTTTTAATAGTAATAAAATTACCCAGAGACTTGCCCATTTTTTGACCGTTTACCGTTACCATGTTGTTGTGCATCCAGTATTTTACAAAGGGTTTGTCAAAAGCAGCCTCGCTCTGGGCTATTTCGCACTCATGGTGCGGAAACATGTTTTCGATTCCGCCGCCGTGAATATCGAACGGCTGACCCAAATACTTGGTGGACATCACCGAGCACTCGGCGTGCCATCCGGGATACCCCCTGCCCCAGGGACTGTTCCACTGCATGATGTGTCCGGGTTCGGCGCGCTTCCAAACCGCAAAATCTGCCGGATGCTTCTTTTCCGGATTAGGCTGAATGCGAACAGCGGTTGCCAATTCGTCCGGTTTGCGACCGGAAAGCTTTCCGTAGTCCTTGAATTTTTGCACGTCAAAATAGACATTGCCGTTTACTTCGTAAGCGTATCCCTTTTCGAGCAGTTTTTGAGCCAGTTCAATCTGCTCGGGAATGTGTCCGCTGGCTCTGGGCGAAATATCGGGTCGGAGAACGTTCAACATGTCCATATCTTCAAAATAACTGCGCGTGTAACGCTCGGCGATTTCCATGGGCTCCAGTTGTTCCAGCCGGGCTTGTTTCACAATTTTGTCTTCGCCCTCGTCGGCGTCGGTAACCAGATGCCCGACATCGGTAATATTCTGAACATAACGCACCTTGTAACCCAAATATCTGAAATAACGGACAATGATATCAAAGCTGATATAACTTTTGGCGTGTCCCAAATGCGCGTGTCCGTAAACAGTTGGTCCGCAAACGTAAATACCCACAAATTTAGGATGAATGGGCGTAAAGACTTCTTTTTTACGAGTAAGCGTATTATAAATTTTTAGTTCTTCCATTCCCCTATTCCCAATTTAACTTACAGGTAACTTCGGCTTATTAATCGCTTCTTCAACAATCATTTCGATCATGGCATTATAATTAATTCCGGCTTTCCGACATGCCATGGGTAACAAACTTGTGTCTGTAAGACCCGGCAAGGTGTTAACTTCCAAAACATAAGGTTCGCCTTCCGGAGAAAGGCGCATGTCAACTCTCGAATATCCCTGACAGCCCAGAACGGAATGCGCTTTTAAGGCGATCTTCTGAACAAGACGCGCCGTTTCTTCATCAAGTTGAGCGGGAACTTCGTATCGACTCATTCCCTTGCTGTATTTGCATTCGTAATCATAAACCCCGTGTTTGGGAATAATTTCCACCACGG
>JAJRSN010000384.1 GCA_024278715.1 Calditrichota bacterium | reverse complement strand
CGCTGCTGAGCATTCTGACCACTTTTTACTACTCCGAAAAACAACTTTCCGTTCGTCGTCAGCGGAGGGAATTCAGGCGCCGGGTTCAGCAGCTAAGCCAGAGAATGCTGCAGATTCACGATGAAAAGACTCTATTTAAGCAGATACTTGAAGCGATCGGCAGCAATACTTCCATTCAAAAAGCCGTTCTCTTTAAAGCGACGGATGAACGAGAGTTTGTCGTTCTTCCGGATAATTTGCCGATTACCGTTGATCAAAACGAATTAAAGCGGCTTTCGGATCGGCAATTGATAATCTTAAATCAAAATCCGACAGGCGCGTCTTTAAGCTTGCAAAACCAAATAAACGTTCTTATCCCCATTCGCAGCGGGAATCAATTGCTCGGAATTATCGGTCTTCGGATGTTGAATCCCGAGCATCCCATTAATCGGGAAGACCTGGGGCTATTGGCGCAAATTGCCAATCAATCCGCCATTGCTCTGGACAATATTCACTACATCGAGTACATGGCGCATTTGACGCGTGAGGTAACCGAAGCCCGCTTAAAAGAACAGTACCTCAGACAGTTGGAAGCCACCAATCGACAATTGGACGAAAAAAATCGTGAATTAACCCGCTTGTTCAAAGAATTGCAGGAAAAAGAAGCGCAGTTAATCCATTCCGAAAAGATGGTTGCATTAGGACAACTGGTGGCGGGCATTACCCATGAACTCAATAATCCGGTCAGCTTCATCTACGCCAATTCCAAAGCTCTTGAAGATGCGTTAAACGAACTAAAGAATCTCTGGCGGGAATTGCCGCCGCATGTGCGTTCTTCATTCGCCACAAAATTTGAAGAATTAATTTCCGATGTTCGAGCCATTATTTCCGATAATCTTAAAGGGAGCCAGAGTATTAAAGAATTGGTTCTGCAGCTTAAAAATTTCTCGCGGCTGGATCAGGCGGAATGGAAGGAAACGCGGATTGTGGAAGGAATCGAAAGCTCCCTCCGGCTGATTAAACATCAGTTGGGCAACAGAATCAAATTGATTAAAAAATTCGAGGCAAATCCTTTGATCTATTGCAATCCGGCGCAGCTTAACCAGGTATTTGTTAACATCCTGATCAACGCGGTTCAGGCAATTCAAAACGAAGGCGCCATTACCATCAAAACATTTGAGAAAGATTCAAATTTATTCATCAGCATTACCGACACGGGCAAAGGAATTCCCCAAAAAATAGTCTCGAAAATTTTCGATCCCTTTTTTACGACCAAGGACGTCAATCAGGGGACCGGTTTGGGACTTAGTATTTCTTATTCCATTATCGAAAAACACGGGGGCGCCATTCGGGTAGAGAGCGAGCCCGGAAAAGGGACCACGTTTATCATCCGATTACCGCTAAAGCAAACAGAGAAAACACAAGGCAGGGATCAATCATGAACTCCGATCAGCATGCAGTGTTAATTGTCGATGATCAGGTAGAAATTTTAAACAGCCTGAAACGTCTGCTGCGTAAAGATTTTCAAGTTTATGTGGCGTCCGGCGGCAAAGAAGGATTACGACAATTGGAGAAAAAGCGGTTTGCCGTAATAGTTTCCGATCAGCGCATGCCCGAAATGGACGGAGTAACCTTCCTCTCGCAGGCAAAAAAAATGCAGCCCGACGCCGTGCGTATTCTGCTTACCGCCTATGCCGATATCGACGCCACCATTGCAGCAGTGAATAAGGCGCAAATTTTTCAGTACATCTCCAAGCCATTCGAACCGGACGACTTCAAACAGATTTTGAACAACGCGGTAGAATACTTCCGATTAATTCAGGAAAACAAACGGCTTCAGGAAGAATTAAGACAGGCTAACCAAAGGCTTACCAGCGAAAACATTGTTCTTAAACAGCAGGTGGAGCAGCAACTGAATTTGGGCGAATTTATCGGCAACAGCCCGGAAATTCTGCGCATTCTCAAATTGGTCAAAAAAGTGATGAACACTCCGACAACCGTTCTCCTTTTGGGCGAAACCGGCACAGGCAAGGAGATGCTGGCAAAAATCATTCATTACAACAGCAACCGCCGTTCGCATCTTTTTGTGGCGCAAAACTGCGGAGCCATTCCCGATACTTTGCTGCAAAGCGAATTGTTCGGTCATGTAAAGGGCGCGTTTACCGGCGCTATTCGCGACAAAAAAGGATTATTCGAGTTAGCCGACAAGGGCACAATCTTTTTGGATGAAATCGGAGACACTTCTCCCGCGCTGCAATTGGGACTACTGCGGGTTTTACAGGAAGGCGAAATCAAACCTCTCGGCGCCCACTCCACCAAAAAGGTCGATGTGCGGGTTATTGCAGCAACCAACAAAAACTTGAAAGACGAAGTTGAAAAAGGAAATTTCCGCGAAGACCTTTATTATCGCCTGAACGTTTTTCCGGTGGAATTGCCTCCGTTGCGGCAGCGCCGGGAAGACATTCCCGATTTGGTAAACCACTTCATCAAAAAATATGCCGCCCGCATCAAAAAAAATATACCGGGAATTACTCCCGAAGCTTTAACGTTGCTGATGCAATACGACTTTCCCGGAAATATTCGCGAATTGGAAAACGAAATTGAACGCATGGTGACTTTGGCTGATAACGGCAGGCTGTTGGACGAATCACTGCTTTCGCCCAGATTTTTCCGGAAAAAGCCCTCCGTTATTTCAACTTCGCTTAAAGATTTGCCTTTAAAACAAGCCGTTCATGTTCTGGAAAAAGAGATGATCGTCAGAGCGCTCAAAAAGAACAAGGGCAACATTTTAAGATCTGCCGAAGAATTGGGCGTTAGCCGGGTGGGTCTGCATAAAATGTTAAAACGACATCAGATTAATCCGTATCAATTCAAATAAAAAGGAATTACGCTTATGATTCAAATTGAAATTCCCGGTTATAAAGAATTGCAACTAAAATATCTGGTTATGGATTACAACGGAACGCTTGCCATCGACGGACGCCTGATCGACGGTGTTGAACAACGCCTGTTCGAATTGTCGCAGCTTTTTGAAATTCACGTTATTACCGCCGACACCTTTGGGCTTGTTCAATCGTATCTTCAGGATTTTCCGCTTACTATAAAAATTATCTCTTCGAGCGGACAGGCGCGGCAAAAGTGGGAATATATCAGAAATCTGGGAGCTGCTCAAACCGTGGCGATCGGAAACGGGCGGAATGATCGTTTGATGTTAAAAGAAGCAAAACTTGGCATCGCCGCCATTCAAAATGAAGGCGCAGCTCAGGAAACAATTCTGTCCGCGGATATTGTGGTTAACCACATTAACGACGCGCTGGACCTTTTGAAAAACACATTACGGTTAAAGGCAACCTTAAGAGATTAGTGTAAACCGAGTTGACACAAAATTGTTTTTGTAAACAAGGTAAACATTTTAAGATTTGCTTCGTTTAAATTTATAAATCCTGAAAAGGTTTACAGGACACGGCTTTAAACCCTTTGTCGTATAATTTGCCGGGATGGCATAATATTTGTACTTTAGATGAATAAGAAAAAATAGAAATAAGAGGTGGTCATTATGAGAACCATTAGAATAATTGCTTTATTAACGGGTATTATCTTCCTCACGACATCGTGCTATACTCAATTAGCCTTTGTCGAGCGTACAAATTCTTATGCGAATGAAGAAGATTACTATTACCCGCCGGCGGACACTTTGTACACGGACGAAGCGCCCACTATCGTACAAAATTACTATTACGGAAATCCTTATGATTATTCCTTCCGCTTTAACATAGGCTGGTACGATAGCTGGTGGTGGAATGATTTTTATTATACCACCTGGCCCTATTATGGCTACTACCGTCCTTTAAGACCCTTTTTACTGTACCCGTTTATCGGATATATGGCTTATGATCCCTACTTTTACGATTATTATTATGACTACTGGTGGGGGGGAACGGGACCTGTTTACAGCACGCCTTATGGTCCAAAGCCATTTGTAAAAAACGGAACAATGATTCGCGGTTCAGGCAGTAAACGGGTTCGCGTAAGTAAAACTCCGGGCATTGCCGGCTCCGGATCTTCATCGTTTTTGCCCACGCGAATCTCCGGAAGTTCGGTAACGGGCACATCCAAAACGGCGCGGAAACGAATCAGTCAAGTCGTACAAAACGATCGGAGACCCGTACGCACGGTCATAGACGGCTCGCAGACTAAAACCGTCATTCGGAAAGGGAAGTCCACCGCCAAACGGACCAAGGTAATTCGCAAGACTTCTTCGAGAGGGAAAAAATATTTTCCGATAACCAGCAACAGAAACACACAGCCGAAACACATAGTAAGGCAAACAAAACCAAAAGCGCAGTCAAAAATAGTCCGCACAAAAAAGTCTAATAAAACCAGAAGCTGGGCTCCGAATCGCTCATCCCGATCGGGCTATTCACCGGCTTACAGTTCGCCGCCGCGCAGTTCATCAAGCGGAAGATCCACATCGATCCGATCGAGTTCAAGCTCAAGAAGCTCCTCTCATTCATCGGGAAGATCGTCAAGCAGATCATCGGGCAACCGATCTGCGGTTAAACGTCGCTAAAATTAACAACTAAGGAAGGTAATCCCATGAATAAAATGTCTCGACTTCTTCTTGTTCTAACGCTGTTTTTTACGACTTTTGCCTTTGGACAAAACGCCGAAGAAGCGATAACTTTACTTGAAAACGAATCCGGCTTCGGAATTAAAGCCGCTTCCATGGGTAACGCTTTTACCGGAATCGCCGACGACTATTCCGCCATTTACTGGAATCCCGGCGGTCTGGCGCAAATTAAAAATCAACAGTTATACGGCTCGTTGAATCATTTAAAACTTCGCACCGAAGCTACTTATCTTGGAGCGAAAACAACCTACGATCAGGGCTTTACAAAATTTCAAAGTTTCGGATATGTTTACCCGTTCCCGGTTCGCCGCGGAAGTCTTGTTCTGGCGCTTGGTTACCAGCGGATTAAAGATTTGAATCATGTTGCCCAATTCACGGGATTCAATACCACAAGCAACGATCTCGCCTTTTCCATTTACAATGATCTGGGCTACGCCGGACTAACCATGGCTTTTGACAACAATTTTCAATTGACGCAAAGCATTAAGGAAGAAGGTCATCTTGCGCAGTGGTCAATCGGCTCCGCCATGGATTTGTCTCCCGATTTTTCCGCTGGCGCGGCTTTAAACTTTATCGGCGGAAAAAGCGATTACCGCCTGAAGTATCTTCAGGAAGATACCAAAGGAATGAACGGTTACGACATTTATGACAACGATAATCGCTTGATCGAACGGTTCGATTACAATTATTACCAGCTTGAACAAATGGTTTCCACGGACTATTCGGGAATTGAACTTAAATTGGGCGGTTTGTGGCGTCCTAACGAACAGTTGCGCGTGGGTGGCAACATGACTTTACCCATGACCCTGTCAATCGAAGAAAGCTGGACTTATTCGGACGAGCTTTCGTATGACGTTTATTCTATCGATGAAGACATCACTTACAGATTCGTCGAACCCTACGACAGCGTCGGTCGCTTCGATTACGAAATAAAAGTCCCCTTTAAATTTGACGTCGGTTTTTCTTACACGTACAAAAATTTACTGCTTGCCGCATCCTTACGCTATGTTGACTGGACGCAGACAAAAATCCAGAGAAGCGACAATACGCCGTCCTGGTACGAGTCTTATTTCACCAAACAAAACGACAGAATTCCCACGCTGTTTAGGGACGTAACTTCTTACTCCGTGGGCGGCGAAGTCAGTCTGTTCGGGAACGCGGTAAAGCTCCGCGGAGGCTACCGCCTTGTGCCAAGTCCCTTTAAAGATTTGAGCAAAAGAGTCGATAAAAAATATTACTCGGCGGGAATCGGTATTAAGGTAGATGCCAACACGAGTTTGGACCTGGCTTTTGTGCGCGGCTATTACGAAGCGCAAAAATACTACCGCTACGACTGGGATGACGATCAGACCATACCGCCTATGGTTACAAAGGAAAAATATCAGATCGACAAATTGCAGGTGGGAATAAGTTACAATTTTTAATATAGCCCCTGATACCAGAATGAAAAAGGCATTCCACGGATTTGGAATGCCTTTTTTGTACTACTAAAAATTTTCTCAATAAGTTATCACACAATTTTTTCTATTACCGCGCATTAGAGTTATTATCTTCTGCGCAATCCGCGTAATCTGTTCGTTCTGCGGTACTTTTTATTTAAACATTGCCCTCAGATATTCGCGGCGCATACGTCCGATGGCTGTAATAGAGATCTCTTTAGGACAAACCGCTTCGCATTCGCCGTGATTGGAACAGGCGCCAAACCCTTCTTCATCCATTTGAGCGACCATGCGTTCCACGCGGCGGGCTGCTTCGGGTCTTCCCTGCGGCAGCAAAGCCAGATGAGAAACCTTTGCGCCGACAAACAACGCAGCCGAGGCGTTCGGGCAGGCGGCGACACAGGCACCGCATCCGATACAGGCTGCCATATCCATCGCCTCGTCCGCATTCGGTTTCGGAACCGGCAAACTTAAGGCTTCCGGAACGCCGCCGGTTCGTACCGAGGTGTAGCCGCCCTTAGACATTATGCGATCCAGCGCGCTGCGATCCACCGCCAGGTCTTTAATTACCGGAAAGGCTCTTGCCCTGAAAGGCTCCACGACGATGGTTTCCCCGTCTTTAAACATACGCATGCGAACATCGCACGTTGTCATCCCGCTTTGCGGACCGTGCGCCGTTCCGTTAATCACCGAACCGCACATTCCGCAAATACCTTCGCGGCAATCATTGTCAAATTCAATCGGCTCTTCATCTTTTTTGATTAACTCTTCATTGAGCACATCGAGCATTTCCAAGAAGGACATATCGGGATTAACATCGTTGACCGTGTAACTGACGAATTTTCCTTTGGAATCGGCATCTTTTTGACGCCAGACTTTTAAATGTATCGTTAATTTTTTCTTTTCCATAAATGCCTCCTCACTTGTAGCTGCGTTGGGTGGGGGTTACAAATTCGAATTTGAGATCTTCTTTGTGCATCTCCCATTTGCCTGTTTCTTTGAACTCCCAGGCTGCCACGTAAGAAAAATTTTCATCGTCACGCAGAGCTTCTCCCTCAGGAGTCTGGCTTTCTTCGCGGAAGTGCCCGCCGCAGGATTCCGTACGATGCAAGGCGTCTATCGCCATCAATTCAGCCAATTCCAGAAAGTCGGCAACACGACCCGCCATCTCCAGATTCTTGTTCATTGTATTCATTTCGCCGGCAACCCGCACATTATTCCAGTATTCTTCTCGTAATTTGGAAATTTCTTCGATCGCTTCTTTTAAGCCCTGCTCATTGCGCGACATTCCCACCTTATTCCACAGAATGTCGCCCAATTCGCGGTGGAATTCCCGAACGGTTTTATTCCCTTTAACGGACAACAATTTTTCGTAGCGGGATCGCGCTTCTTCTTTGGCTTCTTTAAAAGCTTCGTTATCTTCGGTCACTTTTTCCAGTTGCGTTCCGGCTAAATAGTCGGCAATGGTATAAGGAATGATGAAATACCCGTCGGCTAATCCCTGCATTAAGGCGCTTGCACCCAGACGGTTAGCGCCGTGATCCGAAAAATTAGCCTCGCCCAAAACAAACAATCCGGGTACAGTGCTCATTAAATTGTAATCCACCCACAAACCGCCCATGGTGTAATGAACGGCGGGATAAATACGCATCGGCACTTCGTAAGCGTCTTCGCCCGTAATATCTTTGTACATTTCAAAAAGGTTTCCGTAACGTTCTTCAATGGTTTTCCGTCCGAAATCGCGGATGGCGTCACGGAAATCGAGATAAACAGCCATTCCCGTTTCGCCGACGCCGCGACCTTCGTCGCAAACCATTTTGGCGTTGCGCGAAGCCACGTCGCGGGGCACCATGTTCCCAAAAGTGGGGTATTTGCGTTCCAGATAATAATCTCTCTCTTCTTCGGGAATGTCGTTGGGATGACGTTTATCGCCTTTTTTCAGCGGCACCCAAACGCGACCGTCATTTCTTAGACTCTCGCTCATCAACGTTAACTTGGATTGATAGTCGCCCGAACGCGGAATACAGGTGGGATGGATTTGCACAAAGCAGGGATTACCGAAAAACGCTCCTTTTTTGTGCGCTCTCCAAACAGCGGAGGCGTTTGAATTGATGGCGTTCGTCGAAAGAAAGTAAGCCACGCCGTAACCGCCGGTAGCCAAAATCACGGCATCCGCCATGTAGGTTTCCAATTCGCCGGTAATTAAATTTCGCGCCAAAATGCCGCGGGCTTTTCCGTTGATAACCACTAAATCGACCATTTCCCTCCGCGGAAAAAGCCGAACATTGCCTTCATCCACCTGACGCATCAAAGCGCCGTAAGCGCCCAAAAGCAATTGCTGTCCGGTTTGTCCTCTGGCATAAAACGTTCTGGAAACCAGCGCGCCGCCAAACGAACGATTGGCAAAATAACCGCCGTACTCACGGGCAAAAGGAACACCCTGCGCCACAGCCTGATCAATAATAGCGTTGCTAACCTGAGCCAGCCGATACACATTTGCCTCGCGGGAGCGGTAGTCGCCGCCTTTAATAGTATCGTAAAACAAACGCCAGATGCTGTCGTTGTCGTTCTGATAGTTTTTTGCGGCGTTGATGCCGCCCTGCGCCGCAATACTGTGCGCTCTGCGCGGAGAATCTTGAATGCATAAATTAATAACCTTGTATCCCAATTCACCCAAAGAAGCGGCGGCGGAGGCTCCGGCTAATCCCGTTCCAACTACGATCACCGAAAAATGACGTTTGTTTTTCGGGCTGACTAATTTTAACGCGTCTTTATGGTTATCCCATTTTTCGGAGAGATGACCGCCAGGTACTTTAGAATCTAATTTCATAATGCCCCTCCTCTCGTGAAGTAAATCCAGAGTGGTAAAAATACAAAACCCACGGCAACTACAATCGCAAAAAGAACGCCAATCGTATAAATAAACGGCGTAAAACGTTTACCGCTTAATCCCAACGACTGAAAGGCGCTCCATGCTCCGTGGCTGAGATGAAAACCCAACAATACCATTACAGCCACATAAAAAAATACGTTAACGGGATTCCTGAAAAATTCCATTACGGTAAAATACATATCTCGAATTTGGTACGTGTAGCCTTTGGGAGTGTAGTAAACCACTTCGCCGTATTTAAAGTGAATTAAATGAAGAACAAGAAAGATGAGAACCAGAGCGCCCGTGTAAATCATTGTTACCGAGCCGAGGGACCGCTTGCTGGTATTCTTTGCCCAGCGCACCATCGAATAACCCTGAGGACGCGCGCGCCAGTTTCCGATTTGCACCCAGATGGCGTACAAAAAATGCGTGATAAGAAAGAAGGCTAACAAAAACTCAGCCAGATAAATAAATTCCCCCGTTTGATGCGTTAAAAAATAAGAATACTTGTTGAACGGATCCCGATCCGGATTCAGCAACTGTAAATTGCCCAGCAGATGGACAAGAAGAAATGCCGACCAGACCAATCCGGCGATACTCATGTAGATCTTCTTGGATAAAGAAGACGCCAAAATCATCTTAAATCGCATAGGCCAACTCCATTATTTATGGTTGATAATTGGTTTGTACAAAGACATGAGATATTCTTTTTATTAAAACAAGGAACATTACTTTCGGGCATTTCTCTTAGTCAATTTCTGTTCAAAAAAAATCTTTATTTATAAGAATATACTACTTTTGTTCAAATGCAGCAATAATTATTTAGAGACCTTTTGGCTGAGAAATAAAAAACGGTTCGGGAGGGTTTTGATGATCGGTTTTAATATTATATTAACACCTAAATACTTGCTCTTTGTTACTAGTTAAGGGTGTAAGCGTTAAGCGTTAATCGTTAAGGGTATAAGGGTTAAGGGTTAAGGGTATAAGCGGCTTCTCCGGCATCTGGTTACACTTGTCACCTCCGCTTCCTGAGCCTGGCGAGTTACTCTGTTACTATGTTACTTTGTCACTCATTACTCATCACGCATTACGGAATTCGTTAAGCGTTAAAGGTGTAAGCGTTAAGCGAACCTCTGCAAATCCCTTAACACGGTAGCTTGTGGTCACGGCTTTCTGCTTTCTGACAATCTTTTTTTATTTTTTATTTTGTGTTTTTTATTACTCATTACTCATCACGCGTCACGCATTACGACCTTGTCCCTTAACCAATAACTATTAACGACTTTTTTCTTTTACAGTACCGGTTTGTACAGATTGTGCTCTAATCTTTTTTCAATACCACAATCGTCTGGTCGTCAAATCGCTGCGCTCCGGCGTAAAATTGTTCAATATCTTCTTTTAAAAAGGCGATGATTTTTGCCGGTTCATAAGCGGAACATTTCTTTAATTGTTCAAAAAATCTGGCTTCGCCGTAAATGATTTTTTGCCCTTCTTCATCGGCGGAGGCTTTTTTTGCCGCTTCTGTAAATCCGTCGGTGTAAAGAATCAAACGATCGCCGGGATTCAAAAGAACGGTGGTCAATTCCAGCTTCTGCCGCAACACCTGTTTGGAGCGCGTCATACCCAGCCCGATTCCGTTGCTTTGAATCTCTTCCAACGTCGGTTCATCTTTTCCGGCGATTAAAACAGGGAAACTGTGTCCGGCGCGCACAAACTTGAATTCATTCGAAGAGATGTCCAATATTCCGATAACGGCTGTCACAAAGATATTGGAATCAAAAACATGCTCGGTAAGATACTCATTAAGACGAACGGCTAATTTTTTAATGTCCAAAATAAAAGTCGTTGAATAGCGCAGCAGGCTGATAAACTGAGCCATGTAAAAGGCGGCGGACATCCCCTTGCCCGAAACATCGCCCACCGCTATTAAATACCGTTTATTGTCTAAGGCGAAAATATCATAAAAATCGCCTCCGACTTCGTTGGCTGTGGTCAGATCGGCAGCCAATTGATAGCCCTTGATTTCAGGCAGCGTTTCCGGCAGCATTTTCAACTGAACCTGATGCGCGATCTTTAACTCCTGATCAAGACGCTCCTTTTCGCGGGCTTCGTTCATAAAACGTTTTAATTCTTTGGACATCAGATTAAAATGATCCGCGAACTCTCCGAACTCGTCTTCGCCCTTCATTTCCACATGGTAGTCCAAATTACCCGATGCAATGGCGCGCACGCCTTTTCGTAGCAGCGCAAACTTATCCACAATCAAACGATTTATCTGAGAGCCGAATTTTATCATTCTGCGGATAAGCAATGAATTGAGCAGAAAAAACACGCCGATCAGAACTAATAAAACCTGCGTCATAAAATTCCAGCGGAACAGATCGCGCAGGTCATAATAGATGTCCATGGCAAAATACTCGTCTTTGGTCTCCAGAGGGAAAAAGACCCTTCCGACAATAATCGGGTAAGAACCTAAATTCGACCAGCTCAAAAAACCATAGTGATTTCTCCTTTCCGGCGTCTTGTCCCAGACAATCACCTCGCTCTGGCTCTTCTTCCTGATAAACGGATTCAACAATCCCAAAGGATTGATGCGAATGGGACCCGCCTGCCAGAAACGGACTCTGTACAAATAGGCAAGAATCGATTTGGGCTTAAAATGATAGGCAACCAATCCGCTGCCGACAATTAATTTGGTGCGGTTAAATAATTGTTTAAGAAATACGCTGTCCACGGGCAGCATGTAAAGTGAATCCTGCGGAAAATTTTCGGGACGGAAAAACAAAAATTTTCTGTTGCCGTTGGCGGCGGAATCTTGCCTTAAGGTCACAATACTCAATTCCTGATTAAAAACCTCCACGGATCGGGTGATGTTGAACAGATCATCCCTTGATATCTTTTTTACTTTTAAGTTTGCATCCTGCTGTAAAGACGCTTCTTAGCAAAAATTGTAAATTTCCTGTCTTAGATTATCCGCCTGCCATCCCGAAATAAACAAGAAGAAGATAAATAACAGTACAATCAACTGAACTATTTGCGGGAAGGTGGATTGAAATAAACTTGCGATCCATAATTTCCGGGAAATCGTCGCGTAATTGAAAATAAGCACAATGGGAATTCTGATCATTAAAACAATTAAATATATTTTGCCCGCGTAATAAAGAAACAAAGGCAGCGAATATCCCAAAAAACCGCTCTCGGAATTTTCGGCAACCATCTTTGCCTGCTCAAAAAAAGCGGGCGGTTTGAATTGAATGTAAAGCACGGAGAAGATTAACAGGTAAATTCCAAGCTCGATACGGGATAACTTTTCCAGCCATCTCGTTCGCTTCATTAAAGAAAGAAATAAAATAATAAACAAAATCCATCTGTTAAAAGGATGGGCGAAAAAGATTAAATGGTGCGCAAAAAGCAAAAGGAAAAAGTACCAGATAATTATTCCCTGCCGGTTTTTATTGTTGGAAATCAAAAGCAGGGCAAACGACCAGATCATCAAAAACCACATCCATTGATGCAAAAATAATTGCGGATAGCTCAATCCCAAATTTTGAGCGGCGGGATCAGCCGTAAAATCCAAAAGACGCCATTCGGGAAACGCGCTGAGATAGAAAATTAAAACATAAAATACCGGAGGGAGCTTTAAAGAATCCAATACAAAGCGATTGGCTTTGAACCAGAAGAAAACAAAAACAAACACAAAAAACCAGGAATAACCGAAGGGATCGTTTACCACAAGAAAAAACAACAGGGCAAACCCGCAAAAAAAGAATAAACCCGATTTTAACCGGGTAGCGGGATTTTTCAGACGATCGGCAAAATCGGTAAACCAATTTTTAAGCGATTCCTGAAAGGGATTTTTACTCCGAGAGCTCACGAATTTTTACCTATTCTAAAAACAGCTAAACAAGCTTACGAAAATTTTGGCTATATGATTCAATAATTTTAACACAAATTTATCATTGGAAAATTAAATTTAAAAAAAATAATCGCAAATTACACTATTGGGAAAAATTATAATGTTGCCATTCTTTTACGCCCGATCAGGTTTTCTTTCGGTCACTTCAAATCAGTACACAAAGCCGTCCGAATAAATATCATTGAACTGTATTACTCTCTTCTGCGAAATCAGCGTAATCTGCGATAAATATTAACCTCAAAAGACACAAAGGAAGCGCAAAGAGCACAAAGCAAATTTAATTTAAAATCGAAACTGAAACGGCAAAAAATTCTCTTGTTTAAGTATTAAAAATTAAAAACACCTTAATTTAATCAGCGAAATCTGCGTAATCAGCTTAATCTGCGGTCCGCGACGCCTCTTGTTTTTGCCGGAAAAATATAGTACATTCGTACTACTAAATTTTTTACTAATAAAAGATAGACTTTTTAGGTCATAATTTTTTAAATTAGAGCTTGGATAGAATAATTACGGGAAACAGAAATCATGACAACCAAAGTGAAACAATACACGGAAGCCTCGATCAGGTCTCTGGACTGGCGCGAACATATTCGTTTGCGTCCGGGAATGTACATCGGAAAAATGGGGGACGGCTCTTCTCCCGATGACGGTATTTACGTTTTGCTGAAAGAAACCATCGACAATTCCATTGACGAATTTATGATGGGTTTCGGAAAGGCAATCGAAGTCAAAGTGACCAAACACTCCGCAACGGTCAGGGATTACGGTCGCGGAATTCCGTTAGGCAAGGTTTACGACTGTGTGGCAAGAATCAATACCGGCGGAAAATACGACAGCGAAGTTTTTCAAAAATCCATCGGCTTGAACGGTATCGGCTCCAAAGCGGTTAACGCCCTTTCCAAATATTTTAAGGTGCAATCGATCCGCGACGGCAAAATTAAAACCCTGGAATTTGAAAACGGAATTCTGAAAAAAGATCATAAAATTACCAAAACCGATTTAAAGAACGGAACCATAGTTTACTTTGAACCCGATCCGGCGATTTTCAAGAATTTTCAATTTCGTTCGGAATTCATTGAAAACCAAATGAAGAATTACGTTTACTTAAACGCCGGACTCACGATCGTTTTTAACGGAAAACGTTTCCAGTCAAAAAACGGTTTGTTCGATCTTTTAAACGATAAGCTCGACCAGGAATCGCTGCGCTATCCGATTATTCATTTCCGGGGCAAAGATATTGAGATTGCCTTTACCCATACCAATCAATACGGCGAAGATTATTATTCGTTTGTCAACGGGCAGTACACTCCTCAGGGGGGCACGCATCTGGCGGCTTTTCGCGAGGGCATTATTAAAACCATCCGTGAATTTTACAAGAAAAATTTTGACGCCACCGATATTCGCGCTTCCATTGCCGCAGCCATCAGTATTCGCATTCAAGAGCCCGTGTTCGAGTCGCAGACTAAAACCAAGTTGGGCTCAACCCATTTATCGCCGGACGGCACAACGGTGCGCAACTACATTCTTGATTTTATTAAAACCGAATTGGACAATTACCTGCATCGCAACACAGAGACCGCCGAGCTTTTACTGAAAAAAATTCAACAATCGGAGCACGAGCGAAAGGAATTGGCGGGCATTAAGAAGCTTGCCACACAGCGCGCCAAAAAAGCCAATCTGCACAATAAAAAGCTGCGCGACTGCCGAATTCACTACAGCGACACCAAAGACGAGCGGCGTTTTGAATCGACTATTTTTATTACAGAAGGAGATTCCGCCAGCGGATCCATCACCAAAGCCCGCGACGTGCAGACTCAGGCTGTCTTTAGCCTGCGCGGCAAACCGCTTAACTGCTTCGGGCTTTCCAAAAAGGTTGTTTATCAAAACGAAGAATTCAATTTATTGCAGCACGCATTGAACATCGAAAACGGCTTGGAAGGACTGCGCTACAACCACGTGGTGATTGCCACAGACGCTGATGTGGACGGCATGCACATCCGTTTGCTTTTGATGACTTTTTTCCTGCAGTTTTTCCCCGATCTTGTCAGAGCCGGGCATGTGTACATTCTGGAAACGCCTTTGTTCCGCGTGCGAAACAAACAAAAAACCATTTATTGTTACAGCGAAGAAGAAAGACAACAGGCGGTCAATAAACTCGGAAAAGGCGTGGAAATTACGCGTTTTAAAGGATTGGGTGAAATTTCGCCCGATGAATTTCGCCGTTTTGTCCGCGAAGACATACGGCTTGAACCGCTGGTTCTGGACAATAAAACTCAAATTCAACGATTACTGAACTATTACATGGGTAAAAACACACAGGATCGTCAGGAATTTATCATCGATAATCTGCGTGTGGAAAAAGACCTCATTTTAGAAACAGCCTGATTTATTTTGAAAGGAGTTACAAGCGCAAATGGCTAAAAAATCTAAAAAGAGCGATCATACGGAATCCGAACAGCCACAAAACAATAATAGTAACAACAACAATAATAACGACTCTCTGCAAAGTACGGTTCATGTGCAGGATTTGTACAAGAACTGGTTTCTGGATTATGCTTCTTATGTAATACTCGAACGAGCCGTGCCCGCTTTGTACGACGGTCTAAAACCCGTTCAGCGGCGCATTTTGCACGCCATGAAGCGCATGGACGACGGGCGCTATCACAAGGTCGCCAACATCATCGGTCACACCATGCAGTTTCACCCTCACGGCGATGCAGCCATCGGCGACGCTCTGGTAAATTTGGGGCAAAAGGAACTGCTTATCGATACTCAGGGGAATTGGGGCGACATCCGTACCGGCGACAGCGCTGCGGCTCCGCGTTACATCGAAGCGCGTCTTTCCAAATTCGCCCTCGAGGTCGCCTTTAATCCCGATACCACCGAATGGCAGCTTTCTTACGACGGACGCCAGAAGGAACCCGTTCATCTTCCCATGAAATTCCCGCTTGTCCTGGCTCAGGGCGCGGAAGGCATTGCTGTCGGACTTTCGACCAAAATTCTGCCGCACAATTTTAATGAACTGATTGACGCCACGATTCAAATTCTGAAAGGCAAAGAAAGTCAGATTTTTCCCGATTTTCCCACAGGCGGCTACATTGATGTAACCAATTACAACGACGGCAAACGCGGAGGAAGGGTTCGGGTTCGCGCTAAAATCGAAATCGTTGACCGTCAAACGCTCATCATTCGCAACGTTCCTTACGGATCCACTACCTCTTCTTTGATCGATTCGATTATCAAAGCCAACGACAACGGTAAAATTAAAATCAAACACGTGGTTGACAACACAGCCGAAGAAGTCGAAATTTTGATCGAACTTGCGCCCGGCGTTTCTCCCAACGTGACCATAGACGCACTTTACGCCTTTACGGATTGCGAAATTTCGATTTCACCCAATTGCTGCGTGATTTACGAAGACCGCCCGCGCTTTATGAGCGTGACCGATCTGCTGAAGGCTTCCACGGAACATACAGTCGATTTGTTACGGCGAGAGCTGGAAATCAAAAAGGCTGATTTATCCGAAAAATTGTTTTTCTCTTCTCTGGAAAAGATCTTTATCGAAAACCGCATTTACCGCGATATCGAAGAGTGCGAAACATGGGAATCGGTTATCGAAACTATCGACAAAGGATTGGAACCTTTCAAAAAACAGTTGCTGCGCGAAGTAACCGAAGAAGACATCATCAAACTCACCGAAATTAAAATCAAACGCATTTCCAAATATAACTCGTTTAAAGCGGACGAACTAATACGTCAACTGCGGGAAGAGATCGAACAGGTTGATTTTCATTTAGCCCACCTCACGGAATACGCCATAAATTATTTTGCAAAATTAAAAGGAAAATACGGCAAGGGACGCGAACGTAAAACCGAGATTCGCGCTTTCGACGAAATTCAGGTTTCACAGGTGGCGGCTGCCAACCAAAAACTGTACGTAAACCGCAAAGAGGGCTTTATCGGTTACGCGCTTAAAAAAGACGAATTCGTAAGCGATTGTTCGGACATTGACGACATCATTGTTTTTCGGAAAGACGGGAAATTTCTCGTTACACGTATTTCCGATAAAGCGTTTGTGGGCAAAGATATTATTCATGTGGCTGTTTGGAAGAAGAACGACATTCGCATGACCTACAATATGATCTACTTCGACAGCAAATCCGGAAAAAGCTACGCCAAACGTTTTAATGTAACATCCATTACCCGCGACCGCGAATATGATCTTACCAGAGGGGGGAAAGATTCAAAAGTACTCTACTTTTCCGCCAATCCGAACAGCGAATCGGAAATCGTTACAATTATGCTCAGCCACGGCTGTAAGGCGCGCAAGAAAAAATTTGATTTCGATTTCGGAACGATTGCCGTTAAAGGGCGCGGGGCGCAAGGCAACATGGTCACACGCTGGCCCGTGCGCCGCGTGGTACAAAAGGAAGTCGGCGAATCCACTCTCGGAGGCATCGATATCTGGTACGATCCGATGATCGGACGTTTAAATTTTGAAAAACGCGGGAACTACCTCGGTAAATTTGACAACGGCGATCTGATACTCGTTATCACCAAAGACGGAAATTATGAACTGACCTCCTACGAACTGACCAACCGCTACGATCCGGACGCTGTGCTGATTATTGAAAAATTTGATCCGGAAACCGTGATCTCTGCCGTGCACTACGACGGAGAAAACAAAAACTTTTACGTTAAACGATTTAAAATAAGCACCCAAACTCCCGGAAAACCTTTTTCTTTTATCAGTCCCGCTAAAGGCTCGCGCCTTGTGGTTACCTCGACCAAACCGGATCCGGTTATTGAGGTGGAATATCTTAAAGGTCGCCCCAAAAAGGAATACAGCGAAAAGATTAAGCTGAACGAGCTGGTGGATGTAAAAGGCTGGAAAGCGCGCGGCAATCGATTGAGCCGTTTTCAGGTAACTTATGTCGGGCTGTCGGATAACGCCGATTCCGAATCGGAATCCCGCATACCTCCCGAAATCTCCGGAGAAGCCGAGCAGCTAAACCTTTTTGAAAAATAAACCGCTTGTTTTGATAAAATGTCGCCCTTCCGAAAAACGGCGACATTTTTTTTATGAAAAAATTACCGCGCAGCTCGATAAAAAATCGCTGTCTTTCGTTAAATCCGTCATTAAATTTTTTTCGGAATTTTTTGAATTTTTTTCTCTTTGACCTGTATTTGCGAGTACGTTCAATCTTAAGAGATTGTATTGCAATGGACTTTAGGCTGTGGAAAAGTTTCTTTGCTCAAAATTACAAATATACCGTATAATGTTTAAAGCGGAAAATGTGTCAGAACATTTTAAATAAATTGTTTCTTTAAAAGAGGAGATGTAATGAGAGCATTCATCAATTCCGTCCTAACTTTATTTTTGATTCTGGTTACAACGCAGGCTCAGCCGGAATCAAAGGAGCAGCCCGGGTGGGAACAACCGATCAAATTAGGACGCCAATTTGTTACTCTTCTGCAAAAGAGCCGGTTCGACAGCGCATATTCGTTTTTCGATGCCAAAATGAAGGAGGCTTTGCCCGCCGAAAAATTGAAAGGAATCTGGCAGTCGCTGCAATCGCAAACCGGGGCTTTCAAAAAACAGGGCAATGTGCGCACCGAAACCTTTCGGCAACATCGCATAGTTTACGTGACCTGCGAATTTGAAAAGAGCGCATTGGACGCCAAAATAGTTTTTGACGCCCAAAATAAAATTGCCGGATTGTTTTTTGTGCCGCATCAGGAGCCGAAAAGTTACGAAGCGCCGGACTATGTGGATCCGAACAAGTTTGTGGAAATCGACACCCTGAAGCTGCACACAACCTGGGCTTTACCGACATCATTGAGTTTACCCAACGGCGAGGGACCATTCCCCGCCGTTGTTTTGGTGCACGGCTCCGGTCCCAACGACAGAGACGAAACCATCGGTCCCAATAAGCCTTTTCGCGATTTGGCGTGGGGGTTGGCGTCTAACGGAATTGCAGTGCTGCGTTACGAAAAAAGGACCCGGGTTTTCCCGAACATCGTCGATTCTCTCAAAGGGCATTTTACCATCATCGAAGAGACCGTTGAAGACGCGCTCGCCGGAGTTTCGTTTTTAAGACAAATCGCGGAGATCGATCCCGAGCGCATTATCGTTTTGGGGCACAGCCTGGGCGGTTACGCGATCCCCCGGATTGCAAGATATTACCCGCGCTTAGCGGGCGTTATTATCATGGCTGGCTCCGCCCGACCGCTTACCGAATTAATGCGGGAACAGTATCAATACATCTTTAATCTCGACGGAAAGATTTCCGCGGACGAGCAGAAGAAAATGCGGCAACTCGATTCGCTGATTGCAAAAACAAAATCTCCCGAATTTTTGCAATCCGCCAACCCCACCGAAATAATTCTCGGCGCTCCGCCGGCTTACTGGAAAGATTTAAATTCTTACGACCCGTTAAAGATGATCGAACGATTTAAAAAACCGGTTCTTGTTTTACAGGGCGGAAGAGATTATCAGGTGACCGGCAAAGATTTTGACCTCTGGAAAGAGCATCTGAAAAAAAATCCCAAGGCAACATTTAAGTTTTATCCGGATCTGAACCATCTGTTTATCAAAGGGAAGGGGCGTTCAACGCCGGCTGAGTACGGTTTGCCCGGTCATGTGGACAGGCAGGTGATAAATGATATTGCAAACTGGGTGCACGATAACTTTTAATAAAGACTTTTGAAAAACCGCAAGCCGCCTTTCATTCCCTTTTGATTCTTTCCGCAAATACTTTTAATTTGCTTTTTCCGAAATTAAAGGAATTCCCAGCATAATGGAATTTAAAGAACCGTTAATTCCCGGTATTTTAATCAGGCGTTACAAACGCTTTTTAGCCGACATTCGTTTAAACGACGGCGCCGTTGTTACCGCCCACTGCACGAATTCTGGCAGCATGAAAACCTGCGACCATCCCGGCTGGCAGGTGCGGCTGAGCAGGGCAAACAATCCCAAACGAAAGCTGCCTTACACCTGGGAAATGGTGCACAACGGTAAATGCTGGATAGGCATTAACACCATTTTTGCCAACAAATTAGCCGTGGAAGGCATCACCTCCGGAATCATCGCGGAATTGCGGGGATTTGATCAAATTCGGACGGAAGTCGGCTACGGTCAAAACAGCCGGATTGACGTGCTGCTGACAAACAGCCGCGAGCAATGTTTTGTTGAAGTAAAAAACGTGACGCTGGTGGAAGAGAACGGCTTTTATCGGTTCCCGGACGCCAAAACAAAAAGGGGACTAAAGCACCTGCGAGAACTGATGGCAATGATTGAAGAGGGGCACAGGGCTGCAATGCTTTTCATCATCCAGCGTACGGACGGCGCAGTTTTTAAACCCGCGGATCACATCGATCCCGAATACGGCAAAACCCTGCGCGAAGCCTATCAAAAAGGAGTTGAAATTTTACCTTACTTAGCCGAGGTTTCACCGGAAAAGATCGAAATTAAGCGACGAATCGAATTTACTTTGGAGTAAGAAGATGACCCAGCGGATTGAACTAAACGAAAAATTTAAAGTAATTCGCAAAAATCTCTATTTTGTTTTGGTAGAACCCGAATCGCCCGGCAACGTTGGCGCCGCTGCCAGAGCGATGAAAACCATGGGCTTTGAAAAATTGCTTTTGGTGAATCCCTGTTCGTTGGATAATGCCGAAATCCGGATGATGGCGCATCGTTCCATGGATATTGTGGAGCGGGCAAAGGTGGTCGGAGATTTTGAACAGGCTGTTTCTCCCATGCGTCTATCGGTGGCTACCACAATGCGCAAACGTCATTTTAAATTTCCTTTCTTTTCGCCGGAGCAGATCGCCGAAAAACTCCTTTCCGCCGCTTTGGAGCATCCGGTAGCCATTGTGTTCGGTCGCGAAAGCACGGGATTGACCAATCACGAAATCCTACGCTGCCATTTGCATTCCACCGTTCAAACCGCAACGCAAAATCCCGCGCTCAACCTCTCGCAGGCGGTGATGATTTACGCCTACACATTTTTTCAACACCTGCAAAAAACCGAACTCCATTACGAATACAATCTCGCCTCGCAATACGAATTGGAAAAATTTTACGAGCATCTTTCTCAGGCATTGGAAATGGTTCGTTTTGTTCCCCGAGACGGAATCGATAATTTCGTTACGCGTTTCCGACGTTTGATCGGGCGAGCCATGGCTGAACAACGCGACATCCGCCTTTTGCACAAACTCCTGCAAATTTTTGAAACACGAATCAAAGACCTGGAAAAGGGGAATACGGATTCTCCCCGTGAAATTTACTAACCTCTTATCGGCAAACTTCCCGCGCGCTTTGAACTCTTGATAATTCTTTGTAAATTAAAGACGCAAATTAAACCAACCCCGGGGGATGCCATGACCAACCTGCCCGATACTTTGGAAGAAATTTTCCAAAAGTCAATCAAACTCGAAGAAGAGGGATACGAATACTATTTGCATTCCGCTCCAAAAATTAAAAACTCGCTCGGCAGGCGCATGCTAGAGCGTTTGGCAAATGACGAAAAGAATCACATCGATCGCTTTAAAGAGATGTACCGGGCTTTAACGCAGAACAGAACGGATTCCGTCGAACTTAAATCCAACGAGCCCGCTTCTTTTGAGCAGATTTTCGAACGTTTAAAAGAACAGCTTGACGGAGCCCTAGATGAGCTGGGCGAACAAGGTGTGGATGACCGCGAAATCATTGAAATGGCAATGGATCTGGAGAGTCACACCAAATTTTTTTATCGGCAAGCCGCGGAAAAAGCCCAAAGCAAAAAAATCAAAACATTTTACCAAATGTTAGCCGATGAAGAACAGGCTCATTATGATCTTCTGCAAAAGGCTTTGCAGTTTTTTGAAGACCCGTCACTCTTTTTTGGGAGTGGCGGTCATCATTAACCGCACCCAAAAGGCGAAACCTTGATTCCGCCTCCCTTGGCTAATCGGAAGCGGCGGATATCAGAAACACCTTTACATCGTAGGGTTGTAATTCAACTTCAAACTCTTTTGAGAGCTTTATTTTTTCTCCGGAAAAAATCTCTTTGGCTTCTTTGCCCGTAAAAGGACTCAACGTTTCGGGCAAAGAAAAATTTATTCTTTGACCTGCCGCGTTAAAATTCAGAACCGCGATCAGGCAACCGTCGGAATTGTGAACCGCGTAAGCCAGCGTTTTTGTCTCGTCGGAAATGTGTAAAACCTGCCACTGACTAAAGTTGAGTGGAAAAGAATGCCGCAAATCGACGAGAGTTTTGTAAAAGCGGTAAGTCGTACTGTCAAAATCCGCCCAATCGATCGGTTCTTTTTCAAACAAACTGCGCCAACTGGAATAATCGGTGTCCGCAAACTCCTGCCCCATAAAGAGCAACGGCATTCCGGGTACAGTAAAGGTAAAAGCGGCAAAGGGCTTAAAATGCTGCTTGCCAAAAACCAGAACCGCCCGCGGCTCGTCATGATTTTCAACAAAATTGATGAACATGCCATCAGGGGAATAGTTGGCTAATTTATTTTCGTAAGCTTGAACCAATTGGCTTACGGTCTTTTTGCCTTTGTAAACATCCTTTAAGGTGTGCAAAACCGACCAACTGTAATCCGCGCTAAATCCGAAATCGATAAATTTTTTATCTTCCCACTCCGCCAATAAAAAGATGTCGCTTTTTACTTTTCGCATTTCGGGCACGGCTTGCCGCCAGAAATCGTCGGGAACCATACCAGCCACATCAAAGCGGAAACCGTCCACATCGAATTCACTCAACCAGTATTTTAGTATGTCAATAATATGTTGACGAAGCTGCGGATTGTCGTAATTAAAATCCGTTATATCGGACCACTCTGCTACCTCCCGGGTAAAGTTCCCCTTTTCATCGCGCATAAACCAATCGGGATGAGCCGCCATCTCAACATAATCGTTTGCGCTGTGGTTGGGAACAAAGCCGATGATCACCTTCATTCCCGCTTTATGAATGGTTTCCACCAGATCGCGGAAATCTTCTTTTGTTCCGAATTCGGGATTCACCTCGTAATAATTACGCACAGAATATGGGCTGCCCAACGTTCCTTTGCGCCCTTTTTCTCCGATGGGATAAATGGGCATTAACCAGACAATATCCACGCCCAGTTTTTTGAGATAGGGAATCTTTTGTTGAATGGATTTAAACGTGCCTTCGGGGGTAAAATCGCGAACAAAGAGTTCATAAAGCACGGCTTGTTTTGCCCATTCGGGAACGGATTCGGAAATCGGCTTTTGGAGATTTTCTTGTTTTTGACAGGATGCTGAAACTAATACCACCAACAAAATAGTCCAAATTCTTAGCATAAAACAACTCCTAATTAATGCAGGCGATATTTAAGAATTTTAGAGCCTAAATGCAATTTTTTTAAACAAACGGAGTCGTAAAAAATATCGGCGTTACGCGCTCCGATAAGTTCAAAATTAATCCGAATGAATAGTTTAAGAGAATTTGTATCTGCCAAATCATAAATCCGTTCATTCCGGTTTTGTCATGTTCCCGGGCTTAACCCACTCGTCAAATTGTTTTTCTGTCAAATAGCCCGATTCCAGCGCCGCCTCTTTCAGGGTTTTATCTTCGCGCCAGGCTTTTAGCGCAATTTCCGCGGCTTTGTCGTATCCGATATGCCGGTTGAGTGCGGTTACCAGCATCAACGAATTTCGAAGGTTTTCTTCGATCTTCTTCTTGTTGGGTTTAATTCCCTCCACGGTGCGCTCGCGGAACGATTTACAACCGTCGGTCAGCAGATTAATCGATTGCAAAATATCGAACGCCATCAGGGGTTTGAACACATTCAACTCAAAATTACCCTGAGATCCCGCCATGCCGATAGCCGCGTCGTTGCCGTAAACCTGACAAACCACCATAGTAATCATCTCGCACTGCGTGGGATTGACCTTTCCCGGCATAATCGAGCTGCCCGGCTCATTGGCTGGTAAAATCAATTCTCCCAGGCCGCTGCGCGGACCGCTTCCCAGCCAGCGGATATCATTGGCAATTTTCATCAGCGCCGCGCTCAGGGTTTTAAGCGCGCCGGAAGCTTCCACAATCGCGTCGTGCGCGGCGAGTCCCGCAAACTTATTGCGTGAAACCCTGAAGGGATGCCCAGTAATTTTAGCGATCTCTTCGACCATCATTCGGTCAAATCCTTTTCGGGTGTTCAGTCCGGTTCCCACTGCTGTTCCGCCGATTGCCAATTCGTACAGGTGATCCAGGCTCTTTTCGATCGCCTCTTTTGCCATCTCAATTTGCGAGGCATAACCCGAAAACTCCTGTCCCAAAGTCAACGGAGTGGCGTCCTGAAGATGCGTGCGTCCGATTTTAACGATGTCTTTAAATTCATTCGCTTTTTTTTCCAGCGCTTTTTGCAAGGCGTCTAACTCGGGCAATAGTTTTTCTTTAAGGGCAATCACCGCGGAGATGTGCATGGAAGTCGGTATGGTGTCGTTGGTGGATTGCGCCATATTTACATGATCGTTGGGATGAACCGGAGATTTGCTTCCGATTTTGCCCCCCAGCATTTCGATAGCGCGATTGGCGATAACTTCGTTCATATTCATATTAAATTGGGTGCCGCTGCCGCTTTGCCAGATAACCAGCGGAAAATGATCGTCCAGTTTTCCGGCAATCACTTCATCCGCGGTTTTTTCAATTGCTTCGGCAATTTTCTTGTCAAGCGATCCCAATTTGCGATTTACCCTCGCCGCGGCTTTTTTAACGATCGCGTGAGCACGAATAAACTCTGCGGGAAAACGCTCCCCACCGATCCGAAAATTTTCCGAAGCCCTTTGGGTTTGCGCGCCGTAATATTTATCCTCGGCAACCAAAACTTCGCCAAGGGCGTCTTTTTCTCTCCGCATTAATTGGTCTCCTTTGCAATTACACTCAATAATCGGGTGAGATTCTTTTTCACCACGAACAAAAAATCCTCCCTATTGCCTCTTTTAAAAAAAGAAAAAAGGGAGGAAAATTATTCCCGAAAAGTTTCCGGGGAAACAGCGGCTGAAAGAACTGCGGAGGCGTCAAAATGAATTACAGAGCCAATCCGCTTATTTCATCAGCTCTTCGGCGATTTTAGACGACTTCTCCAAAATTTCTTTGTGAATGCTGCCGCCGTGGGAATCCATCGTCACAACCAACGGGAAATCTTCTACTTCGATCACCCAAAAAGCCTCGGGCGTTCCGAATTCTTCCAGTTTAAAAACATCGATTACCCGTTTAACTGTATTTGCAATCAATGTGCCGGCTCCTCCGACCGCATGAAAATAAACAGCGCCGTATTCCTTAAGTCCTTCCGCTGTTTTTGCGCCCATTCCGCCCTTTCCGATCACGCCTCTGACCTTGTATTCACGGATTACCTCGGACTGATAGGGCTCTTCTCTGGCAGAGGTAGTTGGTCCGGCGGAAACAAACTGCCAGTTGCCGTTCTCATCCTTTCGCACAACGGGACCGCAATGGTAAATAACCGATTCATTTAGATACTTACGAATGAAATCGGGTCGTTCTTCGATCATCAATTTGTGCGCCTGATCCCTTGCCGTAACGATGACTCCCGAGAGCAAAACGGTGTCGCCGATACGCAATTTCCTGATTTCTTCTTCGGATATCGGGGTTTTAAGTTTAATCGTCATAACGCACCTCGCCATTTTTTATGGTCATTGTTTTTCTTCTGAACGCCCAGCAATTGTAAGAGACCGAAACATAAAACGTCGCGGGATGCCGAGCCTGAGAGGCGATAAAAACATCCAAAACTGTCGTCTTTCCGCCAAAACCCATGGGACCTATTTCCAATTTGTTCAAATCGTTTAAAAGTTCCGCTTCCAATTCCGCCAATTCTTTATTCCCACTTCGCTGTCCCATCTTTCTGAAAAATT
>JAJRSN010000383.1 GCA_024278715.1 Calditrichota bacterium | reverse complement strand
GAAGAAAGCGAATACAAAAAACAGAGGGAAGAATTGAAAAAGCAGGTGAAAAATCTGCAAAAAACAACTTAATCATGTTAAAACAACGATAAAACCAAAATCTATTAAAACAGGAGGGTTATAAAATGGTCAAAGATCCGGTATGCAAAATGCAAATCGATAAGCGGCATCCGCCCGCAAGTACCGTTTACAAAGGCAAGGAGTATTATTTTTGCTGCGAGGATTGCAAGCTAAAGTTTGAGAGCGATCCCGAAAAATATCTGCAAGATGAGGATGAAGAATCATAGCAATGGCGGTTAATCGACATTAGTTAATTGTCTTCGGCAGAGAATTGATATTCCGCGCGCCTTCGCTTTTTAGCATGACGTAAAGCGGTTTGCCTGAAAAACGGGTATCGATTTTTTAAACGGAACAAACAAATTCTATTTTGGATGCGCGACGAACTTTCTTTTTGCCCGATAACGAATATTGTTGCATAAAGAACGCCGTTAGCGCTCCGGCACCAGAGAAAATAACAATTACGAAAGTGATATCGGATAACAGAGGCGGTAACAGAATATGAATAATAAAGTGAGAAAGTCAATTGAACCAAAAAATACGGACAAAGTATTCGAGCGATTCTGGATTATCGCCGCTGCAATAACATTTGTTTCTTTCAGTGTGTTGTCTTTTGAAATCGTCTTAACCCGAATTTTCTCTGTGATGCTAAGCCACGACTATGTTTTTGCTATCTTATCGTTCGCCATATTCGGATTGGGGCTGGGCGGCATTATTTATCATAAGTGGTATCAAAAATATATTTCCGCTCATTTGGGGGAGATAGCCGCGTTATATTCTCTTTTAATCGTTTTATCGGTGCTTCTCATTATAAAACTACCCATTTTTAATAATCCACGCCTGGTGGATATTAGGCTCTGGATATACATATTTTTAGCCACTGTTACTTTTGTTTCAGCCGGTCTGATTCTGTCAGCCGTTTTCCAGAGATTTCCCGAACGAATTTCTATTCTTTACGGATTTGATTTAACAGGAGCGGCTCTTGGGGTAGTGGGAGCCATCCTTCTGTTAAACAATTTTGACGGAATTACCGCTGTGTTTATTATCGCCGGAGTTTCTCTCGTCGGAACCGTTTTAGTTGGCGTTTACGAGAGAAGATTTTCGACATTTAGCTTTATTTTAACCGGCGGTTTGATCCTTATGATATTCTGGGCGTTTCTGAATACTTCGCTTACGAATGTGCCGATAGCCATGGATCCTAATAAGGACATGTATCGGATGTTGAACCATCCGCTTGAAAGGGCAAAGATAATAGATAGCCGGTGGAATGCTTTCGGACGGACAGACCTTGTAAAAAGCGAAATAACGAAAAACGAAATGGTATTATTCGTGGACGGAGCCGCCGGTTCTCCCATGTATAATTTTAATGCGCTGCTGAAAAGTAAAGAAGCTACCTCACAATTGATGCATCATTTCGGGGAGTCGTTTCCTTTCATGTTTCTGGAAGATAATCAAAAAGACAGTGCCTTGATCATCGGACCTGGCGGCGGACGGGATGTGATTATTGCACTGCTGAGCGGAGTGAAATCCATTACCGCGGTTGAGGTAAATCCGGCTATGGTAGAGCTTGTGAAAAAATATGAAGATTTTAATGGCGGAATTTACACGAAAATACCCAACGTTAAGGTAGTGATTCAGGAAGGCAGAAATTATCTCCGAACTTCCAAGGAAAAATACGATCTGATTATGTTGGCGTTGCCGGTGATTAAAAGCAGTCGCAGCATAGAAGGCTTTGCCCTGACCGAAAATTATCTTTTCACCGTAGAAGCTTTTGATGATTATTTCGATCATTTAACGCCCGAAGGAAGGTTGATCATCGTTGCCCACGGGGATGTTGAGATTTACCGGTTGTTAAACCTGTATCTGGAAATGAACAAGCGGAAAGGACTCCCCGTAACCGAAGCCATGAAACATATATATACCCTGGCAAGTCCGATGATGCCCACAATCGTTATGCAAAAACAGCCGTTTGACAGCGCAGGCGCTAAACTACGACACGAACTGCTGCATAAATTGGGATACGATAAAGGTAATTATTATGTGCCCCTTGTGAATCAAATGATACTGAAATCTTCGGATCCGTCCGGCATTGAGAATGAATGGTTTATGTTCGATCAGATGCTGATAAATTTATCCCGGGGAGCGTTAACCACCGAGGAATTGATCAAAAGTTCCGTTTTTGATATCTCTGTTGTTACGGATGACCGACCTTTCTTTTACGACTTTAAAAAGGGGCTGCCGTCAACCCTGACCTCTATCTTTTTGTTTGTTTTATTTGCCATGGGAGTGGTGCTGGTTCCCGTGCTTTTTACAAAAAATTCGCAGCAAAACTCCAGATCTTTTTTTAAAAATGTGGCATCGATTAAGCAGCTAAAGATTTTTATGTTGATTTTTTCTCTGTTGGGCGCAGGATTCATGCTTATTGAAATCGCATTCTTTCAAAAGATAACGCTTTATTTCAGCCATCCGGTTTACGCCCTAACCGTTATACTTTTTTCTCTGCTTTTGGGAACCGGACTGGGAAGTCTATTTAGTATGCGAATTAAAAAGAATTATTATCGATTCATTACCGCTGCTTCAATAATCGTTGCAATACTTTCGATTACGTACTTAAAATATCTGGATACTATTTTCCAGAATATCGGTAATGCGACCGTTGCCACCTTGCTTATTACGCTGCCGCTCGGATTTTTCATGGGCTTTCCCTTCCCGCTTTCCATTCGTTCGATGAAAGAACAAAAGATGGAAAATTTTATCGCCTGGATGTGGGGAGTGAACGGCATTATGTCTTTATTCGGTTCGACTTTTACTATTATTATCGGTATTCTGTTTGGCTTTTCGTATGCCGTTTATCTGGGCGCCGGTCTGTACCTTTTGATAGCTCTGTTCACATCTGTCGGAATAAGAAAAAAGCAATTAGCGGCAGAGGCGTGACGAGTGACAAATGATAAAGGAAAAAGGAAAAAGATTAAAGTTCATTCAATATTAAAGATAAAAGCGACAAGTGATATAGTAACAAGTAACCAGTGACAAGTATCAAAGTAAAATTGTACACCAAGCGAAAATGAAGAAGCACGCTTAACCCTTATACCATTAACGCTTAACGAAAAGTGACAAAGTAGATTTAGGAGAAAAATAGTAAATCCGAAATTAAATATAGAAGTTAGAAT
>JAJRSN010000382.1 GCA_024278715.1 Calditrichota bacterium | reverse complement strand
ATGTCGCAGGGGTAGTTTTTGAACCACCGAACAATAACAATATAGATGACCAAGTGCGTCAATCCATTGCCAAAGAGGTTGCCGCGCCAACAACCGGATTTCTTCGTCATTTAGAACTTAATCGTTACAGTTTACGTTTCTTTAGTCCTTCGACAGAAATGGATATGTGCGGTCATGTAATAATAGGCGCTTTCGCTGCTGCTTTAGATGAAGGGATAATTGAGCTAAATACGTTGGGATTCGCGGAGGCAGTGGCGGTCACTGCGGCAGGTGAGATTCAGGTGCTAATTTCTCGAGACCGTTTCGGATTGCCCAGAGTAGAGATGAAGCAAAGATTGCCAGTATTTGAATCATTCGAGCTTAATTGGAGGAGATTTGCCGGGTTTATAGGTCTTAAAGAAGAACAACTTAATAAAAATCTTCCCATGGGGATTGCCTCGACAGGATTACGTCATCTGTTCGTGGGAGTAAAGACCGTTGACACACTGTCCAAAATGACGCTGAACAACGAAGCATTGTTTTCCTTTAGTAAAAATGCTGGAGTGGACACTATAGGTGTATATGCCCTTTACTCCGGACAAAATAATCCAACCCTAAGGCTCCGCGATCTTTGTCACGGTGTTGGCAATCCTGAGGAGTCAGCTTCGGGAACGACGAACGGAGCCCTTGCTTGCCATCTGACAAACGCTGGACTGCTGTCGGCTGACAATTTAGGAGAGGTTAATGTATTGGCTGAGATGGGAGTTGAAATGGGGCGCCCAAGTATTGTAAGAACAAAGTTGAAAGTCAACGATCAGGGGGAGATCGAAGCAGTGCAAGTCGGTGGGTGCGCGTTTAGGACACTATCCGGGAAACTCTACTATTAGATCCGCTTTCTCACTGTATGCATAACAAAATTAGGTTATTAATCAATGAACGGATTCATAAAAGGAACTACAAATTACAATAACGCAATCTCGGCGCTGGTTGAACGCACTTCCTAACCTATAAAGCACTGATTTCTACACTTTTCGCGTGATTAGCCGAAATGCCGGTAATGGGTTTACTTTACGGATTGTGTTTAAAATCTTCGCCATAATGAATATTAAATCGGAAGAATGTCAAAAAGATCACCAAATCCGGATGAAGCAATTAAAATGTCCGAACCGTGATGTTAAAAATCAAGGAAATCATGTTAATCATGCAAATCAAGGTTCAGACAAAGTAAAAATCTGAACCATGATTAAAAGGATTTAAAGGATTACCATGACTCCGGAGATTCCGAAAAATCCAAAATCAAAAAATCAAGTAAATTCTGAGAATTAAGGTTCAGATAATGAAAATGTCCGATGGTTTGAGGACAGACTATTAATTACCAAAAAGGATTTTCCATATTCAGAAAATTTTTTATATTACAAATAAGATTCAATAATTTGTTTTCTTTTAACGGACTGATATTGGAAACATATTGAGGTTAAAATGAAGATCGCTATTTTTATTTCGATTTTGATTGCATGGTCTTTTTCATTTTCCTATGCTCAGGTTGATTTGATAATAACCGACCAAGAAATCAGCCGCTTAGATTCACTTATGTTCATCGGTTATTTTGACGAGGTCAGTAAGTTTTTCAATCTTAAGGACTCATTAATCCGTCAGGAACAATATGATCAATCGAAAATCAAAAAATATAATTTGCTTAAATCCCAATATGTGAAGCCCATAAATTATTTCAATACTTTCTCCCTTCAGGGCGCCGACGCAATTAAAAAGAATAATAACCAATTTAAAAAACTGAGCACATTATTTGACTCTGTAAAAGTGGGTCGTAAGGCTTCCCGAAGCTATAAAAAGTTTCTGTCATTAACACAAATTGAAGGGAAAGAATCGGATGCATTAAAATCATATTATATCGCCTATTTCTTCAAGATCAAATATACACAAGAAGAGCTCAAAAAATTCAGGGCAACACTTGTTTTGGCTGAAAATTACTTTCTCGATAATAAATTCAGGAAAGCCTTGAAAACTATTCAGACCATCGACTTAGATGTACACAAAAACAATTTTCTTTTTGCTCCCGTAATCGATAGCCTCAGAAGTCTTACCCTAAAAATTAACTTTCAAATTGCAAGTCAAAGACGGCTGGAACATCAGTGGCAGCAAAAAGGAATCTCTGATTATTCTGTTGCTTTTTTTATCGGGGGTAATGTTGCTTACCAAAAGGAAATTCGAAATTTAAATTTGCAATTTTTCGGCAAAGATAATAACAAAATCACATACGTAAATATTAATAAAATCCCTTCAGATTTTGTATTCGGCTACTATTTCATGCTGCAGTTTCATTTAAAGAAAAATATTTATTTAGGCGGCGATCTTAATTACACAAAATTTTCATATTCAAGTGAAAATACGCCGCAACTTGTTTTCTTCAATTTCGATTTAAAGCTTTACTCGTCACATATATACGCTCAATATTTATTCCGAAAAAACCTGGGTTTTCGACCTTACGTCTCTCTTGGTTTAGGTTTCATTCGCGCAAAGCGTAATCGATCAAATGCGACTATTTTCTTTCAGGCGGAGGAATCTAACGGCGACCTCATACCCAGATTCTATTATATCTCGTCAAGAACGATAAATAGTCCGCAATTATTATCTGTTTTTGGTCTCGAATACATTGGCTCAAAAAATAGTAAGTTCGTTCTCAGACCTCAGATCGCCTTTTACTACAATTTCAAAAACCATGATTTCATCGGTAGATTTAATTATTCATTCGGAATGAATGCAGGCGTTATTTTTTAACCGTTTATTTATTATCATGCTTAACCGATTTTACGCATTTTAATAGTGATCTTTAAATTGAAACAAAGTTATATCCCGGAGTTGATTTTTGAATGTATTTTTTTATCTTTCAAATTATTATAAAACATAAGGAATTTTGTTAAATGGGCTTAAGCACTAAAAACTTTATATTTGACGAAGAATCGGGAAATCTTCGCAAAATCTCAAACACAAAATTTGAGAAACTTTTTAAAGGCAATCCTGACGCATCGCTCAAAGAGTATTCCGATAGTATTGTAAAATACATAACTGTAATTGTCCGGAACGAAAATCGCAAACCGGTTGAAATTACCAATATTCAATATGGAATACTTAAAATAGATAAAAACGGAAGAATCGACGCTAAGTTCAGTGAAGAAATGCAGCGTGATGCAATGGCAATTGTGAATTCTTATCTGTTTACTGAGGGGCAACCCGAAAATGTGATAGGCTCTCTGGATAATTTTGCCGCGAAGATTTATAAAGATAAATATACGTGGACGCCGTCTCCCGAATTGGAAGAAAAAATCAAAGAAGAAATATTCGGAAAACCAAAATACAGGAAACTTTCGGAAATAATCATTGAAATTGCCGAAGTTGGCTATAAAAAAAAGAAATACATCGGTTCCGAATTAATGCATTTATTAATGTTTTTAGCTCATGTCGCTTGGAACAGAGATACAAGAGGAACAAATTATTTAACCGGCGCGCCTTTATTAAAACAAATACAAAATTTTCCTGTAAAGGAAAAAAGAGTCAAAAAAGAGCTTATTTCGTCGGATTGGGAAGAAATAATTTCCGAAATGTTAAAATATAAACGCAAACATTTTCCCGACGATTTACGCAAAATTACGCAAATCGGCTATACTACCCAGGAAACATTACGCGTGATATGGGAAGTTTAAGCCGTTATTAGTTATTTTTTGTTTGCACGGCGTATAGCAGGCAGTTTAATTCGTAAAAAGACAAAAGCATGCCCGGCGGGCAAAGCCGAAGGTGAAGATTGCATCACAAAGGGGTTACATTAAAAAAAGGTTTAGTAGTCGATCGTTAATAATTTATCTCTTTTTTATCTCCGGCTTGATTTGTATATTATATCCGAACGAAAATGAACCGGAAATGAAAAAAAATTCCGTTCTCCCGGTTGCGAAAAAAATAATGAAATTGTAATTTCCTGAACTATTACGCGTACCGCCTTCGGCGCAAAACTTAATTACAAAATAATCGGCGATATGAAAAAGCTGCAATTAGAAGAAATCCTGAATCAATTTAACGACCAGTTAAAAAATTTTATTAAGGCAAGGGTTAAAAATGAAGCTCTGGCAGAAGATATCTTACACGAGGTGTACCTGAAAATACACGCCGGATTAGGTTCGGTAAAGCGTCCGGAAAAAATAAAGAGCTGGTTGTTTCAAATTACACGCAATGCAATAATCGATCATTTCCGTTCCGAAAAAAAGAATGAGCCGATTTTAGAAAATACACTTTTCGTTGAAAATAATTTCGATATCGACCCACATAAAAAAATACAGGCAAGTATTTTAGAGATGATAAAGCAGATGCCGGAAAAGTATCGGGACGCGCTTATTTTGACTGAGTACGAAGGTTTAAGTCAAAAAGAGTTGGCAGAAAAATTTGGCATCACCTATTCGGCAGCCAAATCCAGAGTTCAAAGGGCGAGATTACTGTTAAAAAATATGCTTTTTCAGTGCTGTCATTTTGAGTTCGATAAATACGGAAAGATCATTGATTATCATGAGATAACCTGTTGCGACCGCGACCACAGATTAGACCACAGATTAACCTGATTACGGATCACAGATTAATCAGATTACGCTGATGCCGCTGATTGAGTTGAAGTTTTTTTGATCTTTTTTTTACTTATAATTAGGAGAATTTGTTTTCCTTTTCAATTAATGTTTCAATTTCAATTTTCTTTGTGCTCTTTGTGACTCCTTTGTGTGCTTGGTGGTTATTATTTACTCCGATTAAGCAAAAATAACAATTCTGATGCGTTGCAATTAAAATACCGCGTGTTTGCGTCTTTTTTACGTTTAATCCGTCTTATTGACGTAAAAAAAAAAAGAGGAGTAAAATCACATGAGCAGCAAACAATATTTTAACCAGGTGGCAGCCGATTGGGATCAAATGCGGCAACATTTTTTTTCCGAAAAGGTCAGAGAAACTGCGCTTGCTATTGCTAAGGTGCGACCAGGGATGATCGCCGCAGATATCGGCGCCGGAACTGGTTTTATCACAGAAGGGTTGTTACAGAAAGATTTAAAAGTGATTGCTATTGACCAGTCCGAAGCAATGATTGAGATATTAAAGAAAAAATTTGCAACTGCGGACTGTCGGGTTGGAGAAGCCGATAATCTGCCAGTTAAGGACGGAGCGGTTGACTTTGTTTTTGCGAATATGTATTTACATCATGTTGAGGCGCCGTCCGTTGCGATAAAGGAGATGGTAAGAGTGTTGAAACCGGGAGGCAGGGTAATCATTACCGATTTGGACGAGCATAACTTTGAATTTTTAAGAAAGGAGCAAAATGACCGTTGGTTAGGATTCAAAAGAGAAGATATTGCACGATGGTTTGAAAAAGCGGGTTTAACGGACATTCGGATCGATTGCACGGACGAAGAATGTTGTTCGGAATCTAACTGCGGGTGTGAAAACGCAAAAATAAGCATATTTGTGGCGTCAGGAAAGAAGGGCGAATAACGCACGTTCTCAAGTATTTTCAGTTAACTACGATCCTTTGTTCAAAGAAGGGGGGTATCCAAAATTAAAATGATGCTGTTGATTAAACAAACAATAAAGAGAAACGCCGGCTGGTTTAAACTGAAAATTAGCCGGACAACTCGGTTCTTGCGCCTTTCCCCGCCGGTGATGCGCTGAACATTGACTGCAATACTCACTTAAGTATTGTTTTTTGAAATAAGGAAGTTGTTCGATGGAAAAATCTTTAAAAAACATTTTTGTCAACTCGACTCTTGCTTTTGTATCCGCTTTTTTGCTCACTACTTTAATTCACGAATTGGGGCATTTTATCTCTTATTATCTGTTTGGCGCGCATCCGGTACTGTTTCACAATCTCGTTCAAGCATCAGATCAGCAGATGAGTATCAGGATAAAAATAATTTCAGCATTAGCGGGTCCAGTATTTAGTCTTGCGCAGGGCACCGTTTTCGGAATTATTGAATTCAGAAAACAGGAAAATAAAATTAGCGACTTGCTTTTTCTATGGCTCAGCCTGTTAGGTTTTGTCAATTTTCTCGGTTACCTGATGCTAACGCCAATTTCAAAAGCCGGTGATACCGGTAAGGTTGCCGACCTTTTGCAGATTCCTTATTTTTTTAGATTTCTAATCGCCGTTGCCGGACTGGTGATTTTAATCGTTGTCGTTAAAAAAACAGGGGAACTCTTTGCTATCTTTATTCCTGAAAAGACGGAACTTACCGAAAGAAGAAAATATGTTAACAGGATTATGTTCTTTCCTGTTTTAGCGGGCAGTATCGTCAATGTCATTCTCTCTTTTCCGGTAACAGTTGTATTAAGCGTTATTTATCCGGCGACCAGCTCATTCGTTATTATGAGCGCATATAAAATGATTTTAAGAAGCCCGAAAACGGCTGCTCAGAAATCTGTAATAGAAGACAGAATTTCGCCTTTTTTAATCATTTTAGCAATCATTGTGATCATCGTTAATCGTTTATTAACCATTGGGATCGGTTAATTCCGTCTGCTTCCGGACCAGCTGTTTAAGTTGTCAAAATGGAAACTTAATTTCATGTCAGAAAAACCTCTCTTAAAAAATCATCTTAGTTAGAAGAAAACAAAACCCCCCGAATTTTTTAAATTCCCTTTGAAACATACTTTT
>JAJRSN010000381.1 GCA_024278715.1 Calditrichota bacterium | reverse complement strand
TTTTTTTCGGGAACCAGCAGATTAAACAAGGGATGAACGGCGCGAAAGGTATCCCAAAGCGAAAAAAGAGTGTAATAGGTAAATCCTTCGGCTTTGTGGATTTTATTATCCATCCCGCGGTATTGTCCGTCCGCGTCCGTGAAAATATTGGGGTGAATAAAAGCGTGATAAAGCGCCGTGTAAAAAACCGTTGTTTGCTCCTTGCTTCCGCCCTGTACGTCAATTTTGGAAAGAATTTCATTCCAGGTTTCTTCCGCCTGCGCTTTTACTCCGTCAAACTTCCAGCGCGGGAGTTCCGCCTGTAAATTCTTCCTGGCGCCTTCAATGCCGACGGCTGAAATGGCGACTTTTGCCAGAATTTGTCTTTTTCCTTCCCGACCGAAATCAAAAACTGCTTTTACATTTTTTCCTTTAACTTCCGCTGCGTTCATAACTTGAATGTTGTCCTTAAAAAGATCGGTTTTGACGAACGGTTCGGAAAATTGAAGAACAAAATAGACGTATTGATCTTTAGCCCAGCCCGTGGAGCGGCGAAGACCTTGGACCTCGCGATTATTCACGATGCGCACAAAGGTTTCAACGGACTGGTCGGAAATGCCATGATTCAAATCCAGCAAAACATGGGCTTCAGTTTCGGCGGGAAATGTGTAACGGTGAAAGCCGACGCGCGGTGTTGCGGTTAACTCCGCAAGAACGTCATAATCTTCCAGATATACTGAATAATAGCCGGGCGTGGCTTTTTCGGCGGAATGTTTGAATCGCGATCGGTAACCGGCGTCGGGATTTTCGAGACTGCCGGGCTGCAATTTCACCTGCCCCGTAACGGGCATCAGAAGAATATCGCCGTAATCCGCGCCGCCGGTGCCGCTTAAATGCGTGTGAGAAAAACCCATAATAGAGGTGTCGCCGGTTTTGTAGCCCGAACAGTGATCCCAGCCTTTAACGTCGGTATCCGGACTTAACTGAATCATTCCGAAGGGCAGCGTTGCTCCCGGAAAGGTGTGTCCGTTGCCGGCGGTGCCGATAAAAGGATCGACGAATCGAGTATAGTTTTTTGTCGAACCAAACAAACCCATCGTAACAAAAAAACCCACCAATATCGAAGTAATAACAAACTGTCTGCTCATCGATTTACTCCCTTAATTTAAAACTTGTCGATTATCTCGACCAATCTTTCTATTCGCGTCAGAATTTTTCTCTGCAGCGTAATCTGTAATAATGAAAAGAATACGTTGAAACAATCATAAATTCATTTTCAGAAGTTTGGGACGCTCCTCCGCTGTTTTTAAAATAAACTCGCCGAACAGGCTGTTTGCCCAGGCAAACCATGCGCGTGTAAATTTTTTCGGATTATTCTTGTAAAAAGATTCGTGCATGAATCCCGTTCCGGCGTGGGCGCGCTTTAACTGACGCAACGAACCGAGGATTTCTTCATCGTCATTACTGGTCAAGCCGCGCATGATGATGCTCATCTGCCAGATGTAATCAAGTCCGATATGCGGTCCTCCGATTCCCTCCCCCGCTTCTCCGCGGAAAAAATAGGGATTATCCTCGCTCCACACCAGTTTCCGCGTGTTTTGATAGACGGCGTCGTTTGAGTCACAAACGTCCAAATAAGGTAATGAGAGCAGACTCGGCACATTCGCGTCATCCATGAATAATCGATTGCCGAAACCGTCGATTTCATAGGCGTAAACTTTTCCATACCGCGGATGATCGGCGACTGCGTGTTGTTGAATGAGTTTTTCCAATTCATCGGCAAATTGGGCAAAAGCCCTCGACTGCGCTGTGTCGCGCCAGATTTCCTGAAAAATTTCCGACAATTGGCGGAGGCTCGTTACCGCAAACAGATTCGAGGGAATCAAAAAGGGATAAATGCAAGCATCATCCGAAGGACGGAAGCCGGAATGGATAAGTCCGATTTTGCGCGTGGGATTGCCGTAGCCGGATAACGGCAAAGTGTCGGTGGGAACTGCTGTAACTCGTTGAAAACGGTAAGGACCCTGCCCGTTAAGTCGCTGCTGCTCGCGGAAAGTTTTGTAGATCAACAAGGCTGCCTTTTGCCACTCCTCGGTAAAAACGGATGTGTCGCCGGTGGTTTTCCAGTAACCGTAGGCTAAGCGCACCGGATAACAAAGCGAATCGAATTCCCATTTACGCTCGTGCACTCCGGGCTTCATTTCCGTTAAATCGTTAGCCCATTCTCCTTTTTTTGGACTATCGTAAAAAGCATTGGCATAAGGATCGAGCAAAATGAACTTTGCCTGCCGGTTGATCACGCCTGCCAAAAGATTTTTTAAAGCTCCATCGTCTTTTGCCAATTTAAGGTAAAGCCAAACCTGCGCCGATGAATCCCGCAGCCACATAGCCGGAATATCGCCGGTGATGACATAAGTATCAGGGCGGTCGTTGATCATCCTAAAATCTACGGTTGTATCCAGCGTGTTGGGAAAACAATTCTCAAACATCCAGGCTAATTCTTCGTCGGCAATAACCGCCTTGACCCGATGAATTACGCTTTCGACGCTCCGGCTGGTAAATTTTCGTTTTTGCGCCGGCGGTCGTTGACTTTTAAATCGCGCCGATAATCCGGAAACCGGAATCCCCATAATCATTCCTCCAGTTAGTGCCCCCGTGCTCTGTAAAAATTGCCGTCGGTTCACTTATATTCCTCAAAATTCTGAATTTTGCAAATCAACAAAAGTTTTACCCTTTCTCCCCCGCCTCCTCCAAGGTTTAAAAGAGAATCAACAGACGAAGCACAAAAATTCTTATCATTCATCGGCAATATCAAATTTGTAAATCGTTTCGTGCCGATAGATTTGCGGCGGAAGCAGTAATGTCATCGGAAAATGCGGCTTATTGGGAGAATCCGGGAAATGCTGCGCTTCAAGGCAAAAAGCGCTTCTTTGTTTAAACCTTTTCCCGCGTTTTCCTTCCGTATCGGTTAAAAAATTACCGCTGTAAAACTGCAATCCCGGCTCCGTGCTGTAAACCTTTAAACGCCGCCCGCTTTGTTTTTCTATTACCGTGGCGGCATGCTCCAGCCTTTGACGCCCGATCTGAATTATATAATTGTGATCGTATCCTTTTGCGATATTAAGCTGCTCGTCATCCTGATCGATACGCTCTCCGATGGCGTGAAAATCGCGAAAATCAAATGGTGTTTCCACTACCGGCAAAATGTCTCCCGTGGGAATTAAACGGGCATCGACCGGCGTGAAATCCATGGAATTTATCTGAATCAGGTGATCCAGAATATCGCCGTTTCCCGCGCCCTTAAGATTAAAGCAGGAATGGTGCGTAAGATTTAGGATTGTCGGTTGATCGGTGCGAGCCGTACACAAAATTTGCAAAGAGTTATCGTCAAACAGGCGGTAGAAAAGCTCGACGGAAATGGCTCCCGGATATCCTTCTTCGCCGTGGTGGCTCAAACATGTTAATTGGATTTCATTTTCGGCGTTTTGCCGGGCGTCCCAGACTTTTCGATGCAATCCGTCAGACCCGCCGTGTAAGTGGTTTGAATTTTCATTGGTCGTTAATTGAAATTCTTTTCCGAACAGAACAAAACGTCCGTCCGCGATGCGATTGGCGTAACGACCGATGGTCGCCCCTATGTAAAAAGGGTCTTGCAAATAGGCGTCAAGACTATCGTATCCCAAAACCACATCTTCAAAGTGTCCGTTCCGGTCGGGAACAAACCAGCTCACAATCCTCGCGCCATAGTTGGTAATTTGAACGGTCATTCCGTTTTGATTCCGCAAGTTGAAGAGATCGACCTTATTCCCGTTCAGTGTTCGATTAAAATTTTTTCGTTCGACAAGCTCCATTATTTATGTGCATTCCTTATTATTTTACCAGAAAATTTTCAACGTTTTTATTTCGAATGGCTTAAAATCCAGATTTAAAAGCTTTTCCGCCGGCAATTGATTCGAATCGTTCCATTCAAGCAAATCACTTTCCACGATTTTTTCGGGTTGGCGGCGAAATT
>JAJRSN010000380.1 GCA_024278715.1 Calditrichota bacterium | reverse complement strand
TACCGAAGATTTGCAGATTATCCGCGATTTGGGATTCCGACCCATTACGTTTATCGATTTACTCGATAGGCGTGAATTGCCCGATAAACCTGTTATTATCACCTTTGACGACGGTTACAAATCGGTTATTGATCGGGCGTTTCCCATTATGGAACGTTTTGAATTCCCCGGAGTTGTTTTTGTTCCCACCGACTACATCGGAAAAACAAATGACTGGGATGTGCAGTTCGGAAACAGGAAATTTGAACACCTCTCCGCAGCGGAGCTCGTCTTTTTAAAGAATCACGGTTTTGAAATCGGCTCCCACGGATGCTCGCACCGATCGTTTGTCGGAATGGAAACTGATTTGCTCTCTTTTGAATTGAGCGAAAGCAAAAAAGTTCTGGAAACGTTGCTCGGGACTGCTGTTTATTCTCTCAGCTATCCTTTCGGTCGGTTCGATCACCGGGTTTTGAATTTAACAAAGCAATTCGGTTACCGTTTCGGAGCGGCGTCGCTTTATTTTTTCGGAAATGAAAAGTTTAACGGTTTTACGAATCTGACTTTTCGTCGATTTAATGTGTATCGTCCGGATTCTCCAAAAACAATGAAGAAGAAATTGGAAGGCGCTTTAAACACTCCGGTTGCTTACCGCGACTGGCTTATTCAAAAAGGGAGTCTGGCTACTATCCTCTGGCAGAAAATGTTTAAACAGGGGAGTGTTGCGCAATGATTTCGCCGACAATCCGTAAATGGATGCCCTTTGTGAGTTTAATGCTGATAATTCTTTTTGCAACCGCTTATCTTTTATTCTCCGGGCAAAAAAGCGGATATCGTCCGGGCAGTGATAATCCGGCTGCGATTTACAAAGACGCTTGTTCAAATTGCCACGGTCAAAGCGGAAAGAGTAGTAATTTATTCTATCCCGATTTGGATAATAAAACGCATTCCATCGAAGAAGTTACGAAAATCATTAAAAACGGCGGGTTATTTATGCCTGCTTTTCCGAAGATTAAAGGCGACACCTTGTCAAAATTAGCCCGTTATGTGACCGACAAACAGTTTCTTAAACGATAAACTTATCTGATTTTTTTTATCCACTTTTCCAGCAGTTTGTACAAATCATCGGGTTTGATAGGTTTGGAAATATAATCGTCCATTCCCGCGGCAAGACATTTCTCCTTGTCGCCTTTCATGGCATGGGCGGTCATGGCAATGATCGGTATGTGCTTTTTCCCCGCAAATTTATTGCGAAGCTTTTGCGCGGCTTCAAAACCGTCCATCACAGGCATCTGAACATCCATCAGAATTATGTCGTAGTGTTGGCGAAGAGCCGCTTTTAAAGCCTCCTTTCCGTTGTTAACCACATCCACCGAGTAGTTCTTTTTTTCCAGAATTTTGGTCGCAACCTTTTGGTTAATAAGATTGTCCTCCGCCAACAGTATCCGCACGCCGTTACGGATTTGTTCCTCAATGGTATGGGCGGTAATAAATTGTCCTTCGCACGGCGGAGTGTCTTCTTTATGTTGTTGAAGAACATTGACGATGGTATTAAACAGATGCGATTGCTTGACCGGTTTTACAAGGTATGCTTTGCATCCCAGGTCTTTCAGGCGGCTGACGTCGCCTCTCTGCCCGAGAGAGGTAAGAACAATGATATTTGTGCCGTTTATTTCGGGATCGTTTAAAATTCTGCGCGCCGTTTCTTCGCCGTCAATTCCGGGCATCTGCATATCGAGCAATACAACCGGAAACGGGTCGTTGGCTTTTTGGGCGGATTTTAATAATTCAATTCCCTTGTGCCCGTTATCGCACGATACCGGTCTGAAGTTCCAGTTTTGAAGAATCTGAGTCAGAATAAAGCGGTTGGTTCTGTTATCATCGATAATTAAGATATGTAGGTTGTGAATTTCTTCAATATCGAGTAAACTTTGCCGCGGCTTGATGGCGCCCGGCTTTAAAACCACATTGAAATAAAATGTGCTTCCTTTGCCCGATTCGCTTTCCACCCAAATATTTCCGCCCATCATCTCGGTAAGTTTTTTGGAAATGGAAAGCCCGAGACCGGTGCCCCCGTATTTTCTGGTCGTGGAGCCGTCAGCCTGAATGAATTCGTCAAAAATAACTTTCGCTTTACTTTTGGGTATTCCTATGCCCGTGTCTCTCACCGAAAACAGAATATCCACTTTGTCGGATGTGAGTTTGTTTAATTTTGCCTGAACAACAATTTCACCCTTGTGAGTGAACTTTATTGCATTACTGACCAAATTTGTTAATATCTGGCGCAACCTTCCCGGATCGCCGATTAAGTTAGAAGGAATTTCCGGATCGATAAATACCGCCAATTCCAGTCCTTTTTCGTCGGCTTTGTGCGCAAGACCTTCAATTGTAGTTTCTACCATGGTTCTTACGTCAAATTCTTCTTTGGTCAGGTCTAATTTTCCGGCTTCAATTTTGGAAAAATCCAGAATGTCGTTAATAAGGGTCAAAAGTCCGTATGCGCTTTCTTTGATGGTGGATAAAAAATCGTGTTGTTCTTCGTTTAATTCCGTATCGAGTAAAAGCTCGGTTAAACCGATAACGGCATTCATGGGCGTGCGGATTTCGTGACTCATGTTTGCAAGAAATTCGCTTTTGAATTTACTCGCCCTCTCGGCGATTTCCCTGCTTTTGCGCTCTTTTTCCAAAAGGCGGGCGTTTTCCATGGCGATTGCCGCCTGACGACTTATGATCGTCAATAATTGAAGATCGTCCGAATTAAACTGGTTTAATCCCCGCTTAAGAAATACAATAACTCCCGTGGCTTTGTTGTTTATAATCAACGGCGCGCCGATCATCGACTCGTCAATCGGTTTTTCATTGGGCAGATAGTAAACGTCCGGATGATTTTTAACGTCATTGCAGATAATAGGTTTTTTTGTGCGGAAAATTTTACCGATAATTCCGTTCTTTACGGAAATTTTGTAATTGGAAACCATTTCATTCTTTTTAAATGTTTTATCCGAAAAAACAGGAACTAAAAACTCTCTGTTATCATCCACCCAATAAATTTGATAGGCTTCGTGATAAAAAAGTTCTTTAAAACACTCTCCGATCGCCAGACCGACTTCCTCAACATTTTGGCTCAGGTATATTTTTTCGGAGGCTTGAAAAATGGCGTCAAAATATTTTTTCCAGCTCTTTTCGTTTAAATAATGGGCATCAACCGCATCGTCCGTTTTTAAAGGTTCATTTTGATTTTCGGTTAGAGAGCCGTTAAAAGAAAAACCGTTTTCAGAGCTAATGAGTCCGAAAGAGCCGGAGTCTTTATCATAAAACACCTGCATATCGGAAAATGATACGCTGGTGTCTCCGTGCTCCGTGTTGATTCGGACTGTAATTTTACCGGTCGGGTATCTTTCCGTGTTATCCTTAATGCTTTTTTGATGTGAATTATTTTGAGCAATCCGATCGAATAGGTTTTTTAAAGAAGGATCTGTCATTAAAAATTTAACAGGCTCATGTGTGTCGTTTTTGCTTTCAGAATCACCCTTTTTCATGAAGAACCTCAATTTTAACTTTTTTGTTTTTAATCTGCGCAATTTATTAAATTATGTCGATTCCCGGCGGAATCAACACCTTTATTATCGAATAAAAATAATCAGACTTAAACTCTGATTATTTATTTGTTAAAAAAGAGATATTTAATGAAACAGGGGTTTGCTTTATGAAAGTAGGGTGTCATGTTTCAATTGCCGGAAATATCTGGGAGTGTTTTGAAAGAGCGGAATCGGTAAAATGCGAAGTCTTTCAGATTTTCACTCAAAATCAGCGTCAATGGAAATCGGTGCGATACAGCGGGGAAGATGTTAACCGCTTCCGCGAACTCAGAACAAAAGGCAAATATAAAAACGTTCCTTTAATCGCTCACGCTTCGTATCTTATCAATCTTTGCGCGGAGGATCCCGAAAAATCGGAGAAATCGCGTTCGGCATTTGTCGAAGAACTAAAGCGCTGCGATATTCTCGGAATCGAGTATCTGGTCATTCATCCCGGCAGCCACGGAAGCAAAGGAGAAGAATGGGGCGTTAAAACCGTGGCTGAAACGTTAAACCTGTGTATGGACCAGTACATGCCCAAAGTGCAAATTTTACTGGAAACCACGGCGGGTCAGGGCAGCAACCTGGGATATAAATTTGAACACCTGCGGGACATTATCGGGCTGGTTAACCGTTCGGACGGGATTGGCGTCTGCATAGATACCTGTCATATCTGGGCGGCTGGGTATTCGTTGGATGATGCAGACAGTATTGAAACAACTTTAAAAGAGATACGGGAGATTCTCGGATTTAACCGGGTTAAAGTCTGGCATTTTAACGACTCTTTAAAAGAAAGGGGAAGTAAGCGTGACCGCCACGCTCCTCTCGGCGAAGGAATGATCGGATTGGAGGCTTTTTCTTATCTGATGAATTACGATCTCTTTAAAGAACATCCCGCGATACTGGAAATTCCCGGAGGAACGGAGAAGTTCGCCGAAAACATCGCCTTATTGAAAAGCCTGAGGAAATAAAAAAGGATACGGAACAAACTCTCTTAATTTGTTGAAAAAAATTAAGAAGAAAAAAACTCCGCGCCTCCGCAGTAAAAATAACCGCCATGCACAACGAGAAGTCACAAATCGCGCAGAGAATAATAAAGTAATTGAAATTGAAAAATAAACAAGTTCTCTTATTTTACGCGATAAGAATCAAAAAACCCTCCACTAGTTCAGCGAAATCAGCGACATCAGCTTAATCTGCGGTCATTTCTGAAATTCCAGATGTTTTTTCATCGATTCGATTTGATGTCTGAGATTGATATCTTGTTTCAGAAGGTTTTCTATCGTGCTAATCGAATGAATCACTGTGGAATGATCGCGCCCGCCAAAATGCAAACCGATGGTAATTAACGAGTAATTTGTCAAATTCTTTGCCAAGTACATCGCCACCTGTCTGGCGCGGACAATGTCTTTTTTGCGGGTTTTAGCCCGTAAATGATCGGGAGAGAGATGGAAGATTTTTGCTGTATATTCCACAATATGTTCGATGGTCAGAATTTTTTTGTCGGGTCTGGCGATTTCGTTAACAATTTGTCTGGCAAGTTCAAGCGTAGGCTCCGCCGCTGTAAAAGTAACCTGCGCCATAATTTTTGTCAGCGCTCCTTCCAATTCCCGTACGTTTTCCACCAGATTTGCGGCTAAATATTCCAGCACGTCGCCCGGAATATCCAGATCGCTTTCGTCGCACTTTTTCCGCAGAATGGCTAAACGCGTTTCAAAATCGGGCGGCTGAACGTCAACGATTAATCCCCACTTGAAACGCGATATCAATCTTTCTTCCAAAGCCACCAATTCGTTTATTGGGCGATCGGAGGTTAAAACGATCTGTTTGCCGTTTTGGTGCAAATCATTAAAAGTATGGAAAAATTCTTCCTGAGTTTTTCCTTTGTTGGAAAAAAAGTGAATGTCATCCAAAAGCAAAATATCACACGAGCGGTAGTAAGCGGAGAATTCCGAAATGCGGTT
>JAJRSN010000379.1 GCA_024278715.1 Calditrichota bacterium | reverse complement strand
GCAAGTATTTCCGCAAGCGAAACATCTCCGTCAATTCCGGGAAGCGCTTTTAAGAAATTCACCATTCTGCTCAAAATAAAAAGCGTGTAAACGCCGTCCCGCATGCTTTTATCGTCAACCGCTCCTAGTGTTGTCAATCTTCCGTTAACCCAGTCCGATTTGTTTTTTTTCGGTACTTGACGGTAAAGCGGCATATCCGGAGTGGCGTAAAGCGGCGAAGCGCCAACCTTAACTCTTAAACGGCTGTGGAATATCAACGTATCGACCATTGAAGAAAGAGTATCGCCCGGTAAACCGAGAATCTGGTACGAAATAACGGACATTCCTAACCGCTCAGCCGCTTCCGCAATCTCTTTGAAGCGCGCGAGATTGTGCGGACGTTTCAACCGCGAAAGCAAGCCGGTATTGATGCTGACCAGACTAATATTCAAGTCACGAAATCCCGCTTTATACATTAAAGGCAAAATATCCGCGGAAAGGCGAAAATACGAAAGACCGTTCATTGCCATAAATTTTACCTTTTTATCGCGGAAGTTGGAAATGAGCGCCTGATTCAACCTTTCGAATCGCTTCAGGTCAAAACTCAGGTTGTCGTCTTCAAAGTCAAACACCGAATAGCCCTGATCGTATCTCATTTCCAATTCTTCGATGATATTTTCAACGGAACGCAGACGGAACGAATCCCCGAACGTTTTATGCACGGAACAAAAAGCGCAGCGGTACGGGCAGCTTCGCGAGGAAATAACAAAACTAAGATTGCTTTTAGCGTAGCGGTAATTTTCCGGCTTAAAATCGGACAGATCGGGAAAGGGAATTTCTTCCAACGGGAAATTCGGTTTTGTTTCATTCAAGCGGATGTTTGAATCGCCGCTCTTAAAACCCAAATTCGACACTTTTTCCCACTTTTTTTTCCCGAGCCATTGATTAATAAGTTCAACAATCGGACGCTCCCCCTCCCCGCGAATCGCAAAATCCGCAAAGGGATGCTCCAAAACCTTTCGCGGCATTGCCGAAACATGAGAGCCGCCCAAAAGAACCGGTATTTGCAATTTCTTTTTAATTATTTCCACCAACATCAACGCCTGAGGCGCGTAAGCCGTGAACAGCACCGGAACGCCTATCAAATCGGGATTCATCTCCGCAAGATCGGAAATAATTTCGTCATAAGACGCTCCGAAACGATAATAATGGTAAAAAGCGGAAAAGGGACTACGATCGGGATACGGATAATATTCACGCAAAAACTGTAATTCATCGGGCAGCGGAATCGATCGTTTTTGATACCCGTGATGATAATCTTTGATGATTACTTCTATTTCCGGAAAATATTTTTTAATCGCAGCCTTCAGATAAGCCAGACCGATGGGCTGCAGCCGAATGGGAGTGGAATAAAAATCTTCTACCGGTGGTTGGATTAATACAATTTTCATCGAACTTCCGTTAATTTTCTGTAATGTAAAAACTTTTGCTTAACCTTTTCGTAAATTTAAACATTTTTTAATTTGATTGGCGAATTTATTGATCCGAATAAAAATTGGATTCATTCCGACCTAAAATGTAAATTGAAGTTTTAAATTCGGAAACAAGAACGGTTCCGATACTAAATAATAATTTTTTAATTTTGATTGGATGTAAATCTTAAAAGAATAATAGACGATATAACGGAATTATTTTTAAAACTTAATTTTCTGATGAGTAATTTTGGTTTATTTTTTTAAAATTCAACGGATATTTGTAATTTCAATATTTTAAAACGAACTTAATAACGGGAAGCGAATGAAGCTTTATTTTAAAATATTAGGATTCATCAAGCCCTATTGGCAGGGAATACTTCTTATCGTCGTATTGACTTTTTCTTATGTTATTTTTAACAACTTATCGATCTGGGTTTCCGTTGATTTTGTGCGCGAGCTGTTCAGCCCGGCGTATCTCCAGCAGCAATCAATCGACAGCAAGCCCGATTCGTCCGAACAAAAGGCCGCGGAATCCAAGGGTATCTCGAATGATCTTCAAAAGCTGACTACAGACACGCAGGGAATTTATCAAAAGATAAACGGCAAAATAAAATCGATCATCCTGAGAAAAGACCGCTTTCAAACGCTAAAAATTGTTTGTCTGGTTATTTTTCTGGCGTTTTTTCTTAAAAACATTTCACAATACTTTCGCAAGCTCATTCTTAGCTTTATTCAAATCAATGTAGTGGTCGATATTCGCAATCGCTTGCAAAACAAGTTGCTGCATTTACCTTTGTCCTTTTACCATCGGCATCACAGCGGGACATTAACGTCGATTGTTTTTAACGATGTCAATGCCGTACAATATGTTTTAAATCAGAGTTTCGGAAAGATCATTCTTTCGCCGCTGCAAATTATCGCCAACATAATCATTCTTTTGATGATCAGCGTAAAACTTTCGCTTTACACTTTTATCATTTTGCCGGTCAGTTTTTTTGTTATTTACAAAATCGGGCAGAGCATTCGCCGACGCAGCCGGAAAGTATTCAAGCAGGTGGCGGACGTGGTTCTCGTATTTCAAGAAGCAATTTCGTCCATCAGTATTGTCAAAATTTTTACCAATGAAGAAAAAGAAGAAAAACGCTTTAAAGAAACCAATTATCAATATTTTAAAAAACTATTCCGCGCCGAACGCTTAAAAATTGCCACCACGCCGATCAATGAAATTTTAATGGTTCTCACCCTTGTTCTCTTGCTCTGGATAGGCGGACGCATGGTGTATTTAAACGCCGGTCTGCAAGCCGAAGATTTTGTCCGTTTTCTTGTGTTCCTTTTTGCCATGTTTAAACCCATTC
>JAJRSN010000378.1 GCA_024278715.1 Calditrichota bacterium | reverse complement strand
GAAATTCAGATACCATGCGGTTTGATTAATAAGACGCCTTCGGCGTTCCCCCCTTGAAAAAGGGGGGAAATTAAAAGGGGGGATCTTTGACGCAAAACAAAGCAAAATTGACAAGTTAAAAACCCATAATGCATGACCAGTAAAGAGATCGTGATGCGTGATGGGTAAGAAAAATGAAAAAAGAAAAAGTAAAAAAGATTATCGGAAAGCAGAATGCAGAATGCGGAAAGCATTGCCGAGACATTGGAGAAGCCGCTTAACCCTTACACCATTAACGTTTAACGAAAAGTAACAAAGTTTAGGCGTTTATTTGTTTAGTTGTTTAATTTAAAGCGGAAGATGAGTGTCAGAATGCAGAGAGCAGAAAGCCGTGCGTAAAAAGTGACGCGGAACGAGTGACAAGTGGGTGGTTCGTAGAGGCACGCTTAACGCTTAACACTTAACGAATAACCAATTTAACGAAAACGGATTAAATGTCGACAACTCATTACGCATTACGTGATGATGAATGACGATGCCGCGCCGGGAACATCACGTAAAATGTTATTTAAGTCACAGCCTCAATTTACAGTAAAACGTATTTTAAGCCGACTCATGGACTAAAAGGAATTTTTTTGAAATCAAAGCAAGGATTTGGTTACAATCGTGATTACGCTTCTGCAAAAAATTTTAAGTTTAATCTATTATCAATTTTGCGGGTAAAAATTTTAACATTCTTGCATATAGTTTCATAAATTGAATACTGATTTTATTTGGTATTCATTTTAAATTTTAATATTATTTCAATTCCCATATCACTTTTATGTAAGTGACGTGGCGGAGCTATAAGTAAAATAAAACTATTGAATTCAGGATAGACCAATGAACAAATTAATTATTACCTTGATCGTGTTATTAGGCGTGAGTTTTGTATTCGGGCAATCGCTCGAAGACATCAAAAAGCTTGAAGCCTTAAAGCAGCAACTGGAAAAAGCCGGTAAAGCCATTCAGCCGCCTCAGGAAGAAAAAGTACCCGAGGTTAAAAGTCTGGAAAAGTTCAAAGAAAAAAACACTCCGGTTCCCGTGCCCCAGCCGCCAAAAATCGTTGAGGAGGTCAGCAAACCGAAAAAAAAGGCTTCCCTGCCGCTTTTTGGTTTTGATGTTTTCAAAAAAGCGCAAATCGATTTTTCACCGGAGATTTACGGACCTGTTGATGAAAATTATCCGCTCGGTCCCGGAGATGAAATCATTATTTCGATTTGGGGCGAAGTCGAATTACGTCACGACCTTATTATTGACCGCGAAGGACAGGTATTTATTGAAAACGTAGGAATATTAAAATTAGCGGGTTTAACCTTAAAACAGGCACGAAAGAGTCTTTTCAATCGTCTGAGCAGATCTTACTCTTCTCTGCTCAGCAACAAGGCGTTTTTGGATGTTTCTCTGGGCAAGTTACGCTCCATCCGTCTTTTTGTCATCGGCGATGTTAAGAGTCCGGGCATTTTTACCGTTCCCGCTTTGTCTTCGCCGCTGAATTTGCTTTTTTACGCCGGCGGATTAAAGTCGTCGGCTTCGCTGCGCAACATTCAGGTTATTCGTCAGGATAAAAAAATCGCCACTATCGACTTTTACGAATTTCTCAAATCAGGGAAAGACTTCGCCAATATTCGGCTTCAGACACATGATGTAATTCTGGTTCCCACAGCTAAAAAGAGAGTCCGTTTAACCGGCGCGGTTAAAAAACCCGCCATATTCGAATTAAAAGACGACGAAGGTTTGAACGAGGTATTGGAACTTGCCGGAGGATTGGTTGAAAACGCTTACATCGATAACATCCAGATTCAACGTTATGTGGAAAACAAAGATATCAAACTGATTGGTATAAACTACAGGAAGCTCAAAGAAGCCGGGAAAAATTTTGAATTACAGAACGGCGACCGGATTTCCATTCCTTTTATCACTCGTGAGCTTCAAAATTATGTTAGTATCAGCGGTCCCATTTATGGTCCGACCCGATTTGAATATGTTCCGGGAATGACCATCAAAGACCTGTTGGCTAAGGTGGATAGCATACGAGGGGACGCTTTTCTGGGGCGGGTTCAGATCACAAGAATTTTACCCGACCGGACTCAACAGCTTTTATCAATAAATCTTAAGGAACTGTTGAAAAGTCCGACCGCCGATTTCCCTCTGGCTCCTCAGGATCATATCAGCATTACTTCGCAATTATCGCTTTTTCCGCCCGACTCGGTCGTTATTCGTGGGGCGGTAAACAAACCGGGCAAATATTTACTTAAAAAAGACATGACCTTGAAGGATTTGATTTTTACAGCCGGCGGATTTAGCAAAAATGCGTTGATCACCGAAGCGGAAATTTCACGCATCTATCCTTTTAAGCCTGATGACGTAAAAAATCTTGCCACAATCATCAAAATACCGATCGATTCGACCTACACAAAGGATTTGTTAGTCAGTCCCGATGAGCAGTTCTTTTTGGAGCCCTTTGACAACGTGTGTATTCGCACCAACAGCGAATGGGAGTTACAAAGGAATGTTTCTGTAATCGGAGAAGTAGGAAAGCCCGGCGCCTATTCCTTAAAATCCAAGACCGAACGAATCACCGATTTAATAGCCCGAGCCGGCGGATTAAAATCTACAGCCTACCTGGAAGGCGCAAAATTCATACGCACCAAGGAAGGTTTGGGACAGGTTGGCATCGATTTTAAAAAGATTTTCACAAATCCCGATGATCCTCAAAACATTATTCTGCAAGCCGGCGACCAGATTATTATTCCGGAAAAGATGTTTACGGTGCGCGTTGTCGGCGGGGTAAATTTTCCCGTAAGCATACTTTACCAAAAAGGCAAGGGAATCGATTATTACATCAAGGCAGCCGGCGGTTTTACCGATCTTGCGGACAAGGGTAATATCACCGTTCGTTTGGCTAACGGAAAACAGATCCAGCCAAAGCGCTTTTTATTCTGGAAAAATTTACCCGAAGAGATTACGGCGGGCAGTACCATTTATGTGCCTGTTTTAGCCGAGAAGAGAGAGATCGATTGGTCCGGAGCCATACGAGACGCGGCGGCTGTTTTAAGCAGCGTGGCTACGACAATTCTGATTTATGACCGGTTTGTGAACAAATAATCTAAAAACGATGCGTTTGGATAAAGCGGGAAAATTAGGAGGTTATCCCTTTTTAATTGCGCTTCGAATTAGCAAAATTAAAGATACCCCCTTAAGTCCCCCCTTTTGAAAT
>JAJRSN010000377.1 GCA_024278715.1 Calditrichota bacterium | reverse complement strand
GGGCGGAAAAACTTGTAGAGACTCTCAAACAACATAGAATGATTGAATTCAGGATTTCCGGTTTAAACGAAGCGGCGGAATGCGGAATTTCTTTTGATTTGATCGTAAATACAACATCGGTGGGTATGTCCGGGCAAAAAGACGAATTGATTATCGATCCGCAGCCGATTTCAAAACCGGAAACCATTGTTTACGATCTTATTTACAACCCGCTAAAAACGCCGCTGTTGCAAGCCGCGGCAAAATTAAATCTGAAAACCGTAAACGGATTAGCGATGCTGATTTTTCAGGCTGAAGAAGCCTTTAAAATATGGACGGGTCGGCGCTTCAATCAAAATACGATCAATCATCTATTTGATAAACTGCCCGAATTGATTGGTTAAACCGCTCAATCATCGCCGGATTCTTCGTTTTCCTTCTTGCTCATTTCTCCGATTTGTCGGCGGAATATCTGAGTCTGTTTGGCAAATTCCACCAGTTTTAGTCGAACGCGTTCGAAAATCGAATTTTTTGTGTAACTGCCGTCTTTGTGGCGTAAACCGCATTTTTGACCGGTAAGAATGTACAAACCGTCTTCGATATTATCCACCGCCCAGATGTGAAATTTATTTTCTTTCACGGCTTGAATTATTTCGGATTTGAGCAACAGATTTTTAACATTGGCTTTTGGAATGATAACGCCCTGATCACCGGTTAATCCTTTGGCTTTACAGACTTTAAAAAAGCCCTCGATTTTTTCGTTCACCCCGCCGATTGCCTGAACTTCTCCTTTTTGATTGACCGATCCCGTTACCGCTATTCCCTGATTGACCGGCACATCCGAAAGGGAAGAGACAAGTCCGTAAAGTTCCGCCGAAGATGCGCTGTCTCCGTCGATTCCGGAATAACTTTGTTCGAACGTAATCGACGCCGAAAAAGACAGCGGCATATTCTGTCCGAATTTTTGATAAAAATATCCCGTAAGAATCAAGATGCCTTTGTCATGAATTTTTCCGCTCAGTTTGGCTTCCCGTTCGATATTAATGATGCCCCTTGAACCGATGTAGGTGTTGATGGTTATCCGTGAGGGTCTTCCGAAAGCGTGATCGCCCAAATCGTAAACCGCAAGACCGTTGATCTGTCCCACTTTGAAACCGCTCACATCGATATTGATCGTTCGCTCATTAATGGCGTCGTGCACTTTTTCTTCGATTAAATTGTGGCGGTAAATCAGGTTTTCAATAGCGTACTCAACATCTTTCCCGGAAACAAGTTTATGCTTTTTTTGTTTAGCCCAAAAGGACGATTCACGGATGATTTTAACCAACTCGCCAAAACGGATGGAAAGTTTTTTCTGGTGATCCGCTAAACGGAACGCGTATTCGATTATCGCCGAAACGCCTTCGCGGTCAAAATGGAGTAAATTTTCTTCATACACCACGCGACTGATGAATTGAACGTACTGATTGATTGTTTTAGGAGTCTCTTTAACTTCCACATCAAAATCCGCGCGGACTTTGAAAATTTTCCGAAATTCTTCGTCATAATTGTGCAGCAGGCGATAGAGACGAGCCTGACCGATTAAGATAACTTTTACTTTGACCGGTATCGGCTGAGGTCGTAAGGCAGTGGTGGTGGCAACGCCCAATAATTCCGAAAAATCCTCGATACGCAGATAACCGGATCGCAGGGTTCTTTTTAAGGCTTCGTAAGCAAAAGGATGCTTAAGCAATTGCTCCGCGTCGAGCACAAGATAGCCCCCGTTTGCCGACAGCAGGGAGCCCGCTTTAATCAACGTGTAATCCGTGTAAACAAAGCCTTGATAAGCCTTCTTTTCGATACGACCAAACAAATTCACATAAGTGGGATTTGTTTCGTAAATAACCGGGACGCCCTTCTGTTTGGAATTATCGATCACGACGTTTACTTTGTATTTGTCAACCTTCAGGGGGGTGGGCGCCAATTCCTGCGCGTGACCGTTTTCCTGCTTTCCGATGAACTCGGCGACATTTCGGATAATATCTTCAGCCGCCTGATTCAAATAGTTTTGTATCTCCGGGAATTGTTCGTATTTTTCGCGTAAATGGGCAAAATGGTTATCGACCACAAAACGGGCGACTTCCTGATTTAACTCTTCCAATTTGTCGTGCAAGTCGCGGTCGAGAATGTTAAGCTGCCGCAACACCTCCTGTATTCGCTTTTGGATGTGACTAATATTTTTGTTGATATTTTGCTGCTCTTCGGGAGAAAGCTTTTGAAAATCTTCTGACGTAAGAGGTTTGCCGTCTTTAAAAGGAACGGTTATAAAACCGATGTTTGAACTTTGAATCTGGATGTCCACAGCCCGCGCTTCATTTTCCAGCTCGTGCAAAAGTCGCTGCTTGGTTGTTTGAACCGACTCGATGAGCTCCGATTTTTGCCGGTCGTAATTTTTGGATTCAAACGTCTTTCGTAATTCTTTGTGCAAAGAGTAAATTAATTTTTTTAACCGCTCTTTAAATTTGTTTGCCTCTCCGGGCGGAAGAAGTAAAGAGGCGGGTTCATCGGGCGTTTCAAAATTGTAAACAAAAATACAGTCGGGCGGAGTAGCGCCGGTTTTGGCGGCATTTTTTAATAAATCCATAACGATCGTGGTTCTGCCGCTTCCGTAATGACCGGAAACAAAAACATTGTATCCCGACTTATCCATTTCAAG
>JAJRSN010000376.1 GCA_024278715.1 Calditrichota bacterium | reverse complement strand
GTTTCCCGGAAGTCAATAAAATTCGCCGTCAAACCCGCGAATTAATCGCCAAGATGATCAACGCCAAAGCGGAAAGTATTGCTTTTATCACCAACACGTCGGAAGGGTTTAATCATCTGGTAAACGGATTGAATTGGCAAAAAGGCGATGAAATTCTGATTCCCGACTGTGAGTTTCCGAGTAACGTGTATCCTTTTAAAAACTTGGAAAGGCGCGGAGTAAAAATCAAACTCATTCCATCACATTCGGGTTTGATCGATCCGCAGGAAATCAAGAAACTGATATCCGCGCGCACGCGATTACTTTCCGTTAGTTATGTTGAATTTTCCAACGGATTCCGCAATAATTTAAAAGTCATCGGTCAATTGTGTGAAGAACACGATATTATTTTTTCGGTTGATAGCATTCAGGGTTTGGGGGCGCTGCCGTTAAATGTGGAAACATTCCGCATAGATTTTCTTTCCAACGGCGGACATAAATGGTTGATGGGACCCATGGGCGCGGGATTTATGTATATTTCTCCAAGACTGTTTTCCCGTTTACAGCCCGCTTATACCGGATGGCTTGCCGTGGAAGACGCTTGGAATTTTTTGGATTATCGCTTGGATTTTTTACCGGATGCCAGACGTTATGAATACGCGACGGCAAATTTTATGGGGATTGTCGGGCTTTCGGCTTCGGTTGAGCTTTTGATGGAAGTGGGACTTAACAATATCGAAAAACATCTTCTTCAATTGGGCGAGATTCTGGTTAATGAATTGGAACAAGTCGGTATGGAATTTGTGAACTCGAAGAAAACAGAACACTGGTCCGGAATTTATTCTTTTAAAGGAAAAGATACCGACCAGTTGTACGAATACCTTTCAAGGCAGAAGATCATCTGTTCTCTACGTAACGGAAGGCTGCGTATTGCGCCGCATTTTTATAATACCAAAGAAGAAATCCATGAAGTGGTTAGACAGATTAAAGCCTTTTACACAAAGTAACGCGTGATGCGTAATGCGTGATGAGTAACAAAGTGACGAGTGACTGGAGAAGCCGCTTAACGCTTATACGCTTAACGCTTAACGAAAAGTAACGAGTAATCGGAGTAATTTGCGGTCAACTGCGGTAATTCTTGAGGCGCTGTCCGGAAAACAATTATTAACAATTTTAAAAAAGCGGACGATTTAATATCTTTTGAGAAGATAAACAGGTTCCATTATGAAGCCGATTCCGAAAAAATAAATGAAAAAGTGCCATAAAAATAAAGCAATTTGTGAGCTGCCCGACGGTTAACTTAACTTGATTTTTGTATTATTGACTTGTACATTGTAATCTTATAAAAAATAAGTCTTTTGATTGGATAAATGCTTTATCCTCGTAAAATGACAGGGTCGTCGCCTAAGAGACGAATTTCATTAAAGAAAACAATAAAAAGTGGTATAAAAGGTTAGATGATGAATGGTGAAAAAATAACGAATGGAGAGGCTTATCCGGGAAACGGAAAGCCGACTGTTCCGACATATCCCGGATGGGAATCCGAAGCCGAAGTAATGAAATTGCAGGATTACGTACAAATTATTCTGAGGCGTAAATGGATTGTTGTCGTTGCGTTTATTACTGTTTTTATTACTACGGTTATTTACACGATTAATAGTCCCCCCGTGTATCAGGCAATGGCGACCGTTTTGGTTAACACCCAGGGAAAAAGTCAGGGTGGATTACTTCTGTTCGACCCTACCGGTCTGGGAGTGGCGCAGAATTTAAATAATGAGCTGGAAATATTGAAATCCAGAACCGTGGCAAGCGAAGTTGCAAAGGAACTATTAGACCAACGCTATTATAAGGACACAAAGGAATTATTAAACAGCATTCGCGCGCCGGAAGACGATCCGTTGAATCGTGAAATAATCAGTCAAAAGGAATTAACGGCAAGTCTTTTTAATACCGTTGAATTTGAACCCATCCGCGATTCCGAAGTCATAAAAATTATTGCTAAAAGCTCCGATCCCCGGGACGCCGCATTGATTGCAAATAATTACGCGAAAGCCTATTATGAACGAAATTTGCGCATGAGTCGTACGCGCTCCAAGGCTGCGCGGGAATTTCTTGAAAGTCAGTTGGTTTTGAAGAGGGTTGAACTTCAGAAAGCCGAACAATCATTACAAAATTATATGGAAAAAACGGGCATTGTGTCGATTGACGCCGAATCCCAAAAAATCATCGAACAATTGGCTGATATTCAGGCGCAGTTCGATAACACGGGTATTGAACTGCAGTCTGTGAAGCAGTCGCTTGATTTTTACCGAAAACAGATTGCCCGGCAGGAACCGAATGTCGCCAGAATTATGAGCGACGCAAGCGATCCTTACATCAGGCTTTTGCAGGAAGAAATAGCTCGTCTTGAGGTGGAAAAGGATATCACCATTTCCCAGAATCCCAATGCCACCGAAGATCCGATTTATAAAGAAAAGCTTCAGCGGATTGACGCACAGATATTAAATTTAAGAAAAAAGCTGCGAAAAAGAACAAATGATTATTTAAAATCCGTTCTTCCCGGGCAGTTGACCGATCCGGCTAAATATCTTGTGGAAGTGAAGCAGAAGATATTTGACACGCAAATTCAATTACAGGCGCTGGAAGCAAAAAAGAAGGCTTTAGCCGCCGTATTGGCGGATTACAAGAGTCAGTTTGAAAAGATTCCTCGAAAGAGCATCGAATTTGCGCGTTTGCAAAGAGCGCGGTTAAGCGCCGAAAAATTGTATTTATTGGTAGAAGAAAAATATCAGGAAGCAACAATAGCCGAACAATCACAGTTCGGTTACATAGAAATTATTGACGAAGCTATTATCCCTACTAATCCCATTTCGCCAAAAGTACGAATGAATTTGATGTTGGGAGTGTTGCTGGGGCTTGGTCTCGGCGTCGGATTAGTGTTCATGTTGGAATATCTGGATGTCAGCATCAGAACGCCGGAAGATTTGAAAAAGAGAGGATGGAAACCTCTGTCAATTATTCCCAGTATGGATAGCCAGTTGTTGTCGCACAATTCCGACGATAAAGAGGGCGTTAAACTCGATAAACATCTGGTTTCTTATTTGAACCCAAGGTCTTCGGTCGCCGAAGGTTACAGGCGATTGCGCACTAACTTGCAATATGCCCGATTGGATAAGCCGCTTAAAAGTTTTATTGTGACCAGTCCCAATCCCAAAGAAGGAAAAACTACCACCGCAGCTAATCTGGCGATTACTTTTTCCCAGTCGGGAATAAAAACAATTTTGGTAGATACGGACTTACGCCGCCCTTCGATTCACCGCTTATTCGGATTATCCAAAGAACCGGGCTTGATTAATCACCTGTTCGGTAAAAATGAATTTGATGAAATCGTTCATAAAGAGGTTATTCCTAATTTATCCGTTATTACTTGCGGTATTGTTCCGCCAAATCCATCCGAAGTGCTTGACGCTCCGCAAACCCACGAGTTGATTGAAAAACTAAAAGGTATGTACGACGTGGTGATTTTTGACACCGCTCCGGTATTAGCCGTAACCGACGCTTCAATTCTTGCCACGCAGGTTGAAGGCACATTGTTAATTGTTTTAGCCGGAACCACGGTTTACGACGAGTTGGAGCATTCCATCGAACAATTGGAACGGGTTAACGCCCATATTTTAGGTGTGGCAATGAATAATTTTGATATTAAACGCGCTTACGGAAGCTATTATGGTCAATACAAAAGCCGCTACTACGGCTATTACGGCTATTACACCTACGGACATTCCGATGAAAAGAAGTCCAAAAAGAAAAAATCGTCAGTTACGGAAAAATAACCATCAGGGATGACAAATGAATAGAATTTCTTTGTTTTCAAAAGTTCTTTTACTTTTTAGTCTGATATTGATTACAAACGCGTTTGCCCAGGTCGATCAAATGAATATGGCAAATCGCAACGTTTCGGGAAGGTCTGTTAATTATTACTATGCGAAACCCGGCGACATTACCATTACCGTTAGTTTGTGGGGATTTGTTCAAAAGCCCGGTTTGTACGAAGTCTCCAGTTCAACGGATCTGGTCAGTTTAATTTCTTTAGCCGGCGGACCGAGTAGTTACGCCAAACTTAATAATATCAGGATCATTCGCACTCTGAAGAGCGATAACGGCGATACCGTAAAAAAAGAAATTAAAATCAATCTGGATAACATAATCACGCTGTCATCAAAGGAGCTGAAATTAAATCCCGGGGATATTATCTATGTGAACCATACCGGATGGTATTCGATTAAAGAGGCGTTCTCGGTGACTTCAAGTATTGCGATAATTTTTTCTGCGGTCTATTATTTGACGAGAATATTTTAGCTGTTTAAACTCTTGCGCCCAAAAAGCGATTTTTTGTGTTCCTGAAAAGGCAAAAGCTTTTTGAGTAAAAAATTTTCGGTCTCATATATCCGAAGCAAAGAATGGTGCGAGGTTAAAGCGATTGCTCACGAATTTCTCACCCTTTGTCATCGATTTTTTATCAAAATACAAGTCTTCTCTAAAGTCGTTCCAAAAGTCAACAACTACTCATCTATTCAACCCGTTCACTGACAATTAGCCTTCCGCTTAATTACCGGTCTCCGATCCGGATTTACTTTTTTGTTGCGGTTCGTAGCGCCGTGAAATTAAAGTAAAAGCAATTCCGTTGTATTAATATAGTTTAAGCCGATTTGGAATTCTTATGTGATATTTCAAAAACATAAGGAACTTAATTAATGAAGCCGAACTTTTGAATCGGGTTTGGTTTTGCCGGAGGATCAAAATGAAAAAAAATATATTATTAATCGAAAACGATACTGAAATTTGCTCTTTGCTTGAATTTCATTTAAAAGACCTTGGAATTCAACTTGATATTGCCCGCGACGGCGCAAAGGGACTGGAATTAGCTTTAAATAATGAATATTTGCTGGTTCTGCTGGATAGTACGCTGCCCGGAACTGACGGCTTTGAGGTGTGCCGGTCTTTGCGTGAAAAAAAGAAAAAATTACCCGTCTTAATGTTCACATCAAAGAACGAAGAATTTGACAAGGTGCTTTGTCTTGAATCTGGAGCCGACGATTATATCACCAAACCGTTTTCTATTCTTGAATTGCTGGCAAAAATAAAATCATTATTGAGGCGTGTGAAAGCCTTTGAACAGGAGCCGGAAGATGAATCTTCGGAAGGCGTGTTTCGTTTCGGCGAACTGCGTGTAAACGTCGAAAAACGCAGGGTGACCGTTGAAAACAATTTAGTGCGACTGACGCCAAAGGAATTCGATCTTCTAAAATTATTTATTTCCAATCCGGGTAAAGCCTTTACGCGTGAAATTTTATTAAATGTCGTTTGGGGGCATCAGTTCTCGGGATATGAACACACGGTTGACTCACACATAAACCGGTTAAGGGCAAAAATCGAACAGGACCCTTCGAACCCGAATTATATCAGAACAATTTGGGGAGTAGGGTACAAATTTGCCGACCAGGAAGACCTGACGCCATGAACCGTTTTTAACACTGTTCGGTAAAATTTCTCTGAATTCTGATAATGATTCTGTCTGTTATTCAACGAAATAATATTCGCGTTTAACCTTCCGGTGCGGAAACATTCAATTTCGATCAGAATAAAGTGATTCACCCAAACAATTGATTTTCCTTTTGAATTCGATAAATATGCCTGTAAACCTTATTCTGCCGAAGTAATTGTTCGTGTTTTCCTTCCTCGATCAATTGACCGTTCTGCAAAACATAAATTCGATCGTAGTTTTTCATCAAATTAAGGCGATGGGTAATGTTAATGACCGTTCTGTCTGAAAATTCCCGGAAAAGATTTTTCAAAACCTGTCGTTCTGTTTTCGGATCGAGATTTGCGGTGATTTCATCGAAAATAAATATCGACGGATTTTTAGCCAGAACCTGTGCAATCGCCAGCCTCTGTGCCTGCCCGCCGCTCAGCCGCGCCCCGTGCTCGCCGATCCTGTGATCAAGAATTGAAAATGTCCCAAGTTCCTCTTTTGTAAGCTCAACCAGATTTAGCAACCGGAGCATTTCTTCTTCATCAAGTCCGGGATTAACCAGCCTTAAATTGTCGGCAATCGTGCCGCTGAAAAGATGAAATCGTTGAGAGACAAACCCGATAACCTCGCGCAAACTTTCCTGCTTTATGTTTCGTATGTCCGCGCCTCCGATAAGAATTTTACCGTTTTTAACTTCCCATAATCGCAAAATTAAATTAGCCAGTGTGGATTTCCCTGAACCGCTGGGACCGACAACGGCGATTTTAGACGGAAAGGGAATAAAGAACGAGACATTCTTCAAAACCGGATCTTCGGCTTCGGAATAGGTAAATGTAACATTTTGTAATTTCAGATCGGGTGTTTTTTGCGGATTAAAAGAAAGCGCCTGATCCCGATCTCTGACATCCGGAGCGCGGTCGATAATCCCAAACAGACGTTTCGCGGCTTCGGTATTCGATTCCATGTACTGGGCGGTTGCAGGCAGCGCCAAAACCCCTTCAAAAGCCGCCATAACTCCCAAAACCAAAACTGCAAGATAAACGCCGGATAATTGATCCGCCCTCACCGCAGGGATGGCTGTTACTAAAATCAAAACCACGGCGCCAAACATGAGCAGAGTGATAAAACCCTGATGCAGGGCGTCAATAATTTGCATCTTTTTCTGAAGCATGGCTAAGCGGCGACTGAGTCCGGCGACCTTACGCCGATGGGCTGAAAGTTTGTTGTTTGTGAGCAGTTCCGTCATGCCGCGCAAATTGTCCAAAATCGCTACGTTCAGCTCGCTTTTAAGCTCGATTATGCGTTTCCCCATGCTGCGACTAAGTTGAATGCTTAAGAACGGTATGACGATAGCGGCAAGAGAATAACAAATTAAGAAGATAATTGCGTATTGTGCGTGATAGGTTCTCAAAAGAAGACTCATTACTACCGCAACGATAACTGCTACCGCGGGCGGAGAAATTACGCGGACATAAAAATTTTCCAGGTTCTGAATATCGGAAACTATGCGTTGAAGCAGATCGGCGCTTTTAAAATAGAGAGTTTTTGCCGGCACGAGCGGTTCTAACGCCCGATAAAACCACACCCGAAATCGGCTGAGCAAGCGAAAGGTGGTATCGTGAGAGGTTAAACGCTCCAGATACCGAAACACGCCGCGGCTTATTCCGAAGAAGCGGACTCCGACAATGGCGACTTGTAATTCGGCTATGGAAGGATGAAGGGCGGCGGCGGAAATTATGAACGCCGAAGCCATCATTAAGCCGATTCCGCTGGCAATCGTCAATGAGCCAAGGAAGACGGACAGAACAATCCACCTTGCGTAGGGAATCGCCAGTTTTAACAAACGCCGGATGACCTTCATGACTTTAACCCATTATCGTTTTATTTATGTCGGAAAAATATCTTCCCGGTTGGTTTAATTGATCGAATGAGCCGCAATCCTGAATTTTCCCCTGCGATAAAACAAGAATTTGATCCGCTGTTTTAACTGTGTCCAGGCGATGCGCAATGACAAACCGGGTTTTATTTCCGCTGAAGGTTTGAAGAATTTCCTGAATTTCCCGATCGAGTTGAGGGTCCAGATTGGCTGTGGGTTCGTCCATTAACAGGATAGGGGCGTCTTTAAGAAAAGCCCGCGCCAATGCGATTCGTTGCGCCTGACCTCCGCTTAAACGCTCTCCCCGTTCGCCGATTAGCGTTTCGTACCCGTGCGGAAGTTTGCTGATAAAATCGTCCAGTTTTGCTTTTTTGCAGGCTTCAATAACCTGTTCGTCGGTAGCGTTCGGATGGGTTAAACGCACGTTCCCGGCAATTGTGTCATGGAACAAATAAGGATTTTGAGGAACCCAGCTAATGTATTCGTACCAGTCCTCGGAATTCAATTCGTTCAGGTTTAAGGAGTTGAGCAGAATTTCTCCGCGTTCCGCCTGAATATATTTGAGTAACAGATTAAATATTGTTGATTTTCCGGAACCGCTTTTACCGATCAGAACCGTTTTTTGACCGGGCGGAATTTTAAACGAAATTCCCCGAAGCGCAGGAGTTTTAGCGCCAGGATAGGTGTAGTAAACGTCTTTAAATTCGATCGCAGGAATTTTGTTTTCTATTTTTAATTGTCTGTTAAACGCAACGGATTGCGCCGGAAGTTCAAAAATTTCGAACATCCTTTGCGCGGCTTCAAAACCTTCCATGCCGGAATGAAAGCTTGCGCCCAACATGCGCATGGGTTGATAAAATTCGGGAGCAAGAATTAAAATAAACAGTGCATCTACAAACGCCATTTTTGCATAAAGGAGACGCAGCCCTATTTCAACCGCGATAACAGCCGTACTGAGGGTTGCCGCCATTTCCAACGCCAGCGCGGAAAGAAAGGCAATTTGCAGAACCTTCATGGTTGTTCTGCGAAACGCTTCGCTAATGGATTCAATTTTGGCGATCTGAGATTTACTGCGATTAAGAATTTTAAGCGTGGTAAGTCCCTCGATAACGTCCAATAAAAACGCACTCATGGAACTTAATGTTTTCCACTGTTTTTTTGTGGCAGCCTCCGCCAACTTACCGATTAAAATCATAAAAACGGGTATTACCGGTGCGGTAAACAAAAAAACAATGCCCGAAAGAATATCTAACGGAAAGATGAAAATTAAAATGACCAAAGGAATTAAGACCGCCTTGAAGAGTTGGGGAATGTAGGTTTTAAAATAGTCGTCAAGCGCTTCGACGCCGTTATGAATGGTATTGCTCAATTCTCCGCGCCGTTCGAGATCAATAAGTATCGGACTTACTTTGTTGAGATGCCCGATGAGTTTTTGACGGAGGTCGAGTTTTATTTTTGCGGTCATCGCGCTGCCTGAAATTTCGCTGAACCAATTGCTGAGAAATCTGCCGAGAGTAAGAACAATAAATATTAAAATGAGCGGAAGAACTTGTTCCAAATTGTAACGCTTAAGAAAACTTAAATCGATTATTCTGCTCAAATACCATGCCTGCCCAATTGTGGCTAAAGAAGCAACAAAGGCAAAAACAACGGTTCCCAAAAAAGGAAGGCGGACTTCTTTTAGAAAACTGAGTAATCGTCGGTCTAAGTTCATCAAATATCTTCGTTTTAATTAATATTCGAATAATCGATAAAGTAATGCGGATTAAGTTGATCAATAAAACCGGGCAATATGTTTGTCAATTTCCGAATAACCTATTTGATTGACAGCTCCGGTATTGTTCGTATACGAATCATAAAGACAACCGCCGCCAATCCCAAGGCAGCGGCTGCCGGTGATTTAATATTCCAGCTTCGATTTGGTGCTGATTCTTTTTTTAAAGATATAGTAACTCCATATCTGATAAGCCAGCACAATCGGAAGAAAGATAAGCGCGACAATGCTCATAATTTTTAAAGTATAAGGAGAAGACGCCGCATTGTAAATGTTCAAATTCCATTCGGGATTCAAGGACGAAATCATGACATTCGGAAATATGGCGATGAAAATGGTGAAAGTTGTAAATGCAATAGTGATGCCCGTGAAGATAAAAGCCCAGCCGGGACGGTTTTTCTTAATCAAAAAATAAGAGAAAAAGAGAGCCATGACTGCGAATATGGGAATGACGCCCGGGTTAATTCCCATGGTAAGCAAAATATTTGTTTGAAAATAGCTTGCAAGAATGTAAGCTAAAAACAGGATTATTGCGGGCAGCCATAATCGTTGAGCGGCAACTTTTGCTCTTGCGGAGATTTCGCCCTCTGTTTTCAGATTTAAGAACAAGGCTCCGTGCAGCAGAAAAATAAACAAGGTGGTCACACCGCCGAGCAAGGCAAAAGGATTGAGCAGATTAAAGAATCCGCCGACGTAGGTCATATCCTCATTAATGGGAACGCCGCGCCAGATATTGGTCATCGCCACGCCCCAGAGCAGCGCGGGAACAAAACTCCCGACAGCTAAAAGCCAGTCCCAGATATTACGCCATTGCGGGCTTTTATCTTTACTTCTGAATTCAAAAGCAACGCCGCGGATAATCAAACCTACCAGCATTAAGACCAATGCCGGATAAAAGCCGCTGAATAACGTGGCATACCAGTTCGGAAAAGCCGCAAACATGGCTCCGCCCGCCGTGATCAGCCATACCTCGTTGCCGTCCCAAAAAGTACCGACTGAATTAATGATCACGCGGCGTTCGGTATCGTTTTTTCCTAAAAACGGAACAAGCATCCCCACGCCAAAATCAAATCCTTCCAGAAAAAAGTATCCGACAAAAAGGACGGCGATCAAAATAAACCAGACTGTGTTTAAATCCATGATTCACCTCCCGTTATAAATCATTTTCTTTGTCAATTTCGGATGTTCCCGCCAGAGCGTATTTTTTTAACAGATAAACATCCACAACCATTAATATTCCGTAAAGAATGCCAAACGTAATCAGCGAAAACAAGACTTCGCCCGTACTCACGGCGGTATAAGGAGAAACGCCGTCCGTTGTTTTTAGTAACCCGTAAACAAGCCATGGCTGACGACCCACTTCCGTTAAAATCCAGCCGGCTGAATTCGCCAGATAGGGTAAAGCGATGGCAAAAAGCAGCGCCTTGTAAACCCAGGGCTTAAATTCGAATTTGTCCTTGATTACATAAATTAAAAGATAAATCGAAAGGAGCAGCATTAAAATACCAGCTCCGACCATGATTCGGAACGACCAGTACGAAACCGCCACCGGCGGAACGTAATCACCGGGTCCGTATTTTTGTTCGTATTCTTCCTGCAATTGGTTAATGCCTTTGATTTCTCCCTCCAGAGAGTTGTAAGCCAAAACCGAAACCAGGTACGGTATTTTAATGGCAAAAATATCTTTTCTCTCTTTTTCGTCACCTATCGTAAATAAAGAGAGACTCGCCGGATTTTCGGTATTCCAGATGGCTTCGGCTGAGGCTACCTTCATCGGTTGGATGCGTACGATGTGCTGCATCTGAGAGTGACCGATTAAAATCACCAGCAGAATGCCGATGAAGCCGTAAATAACGCTGTACTTTAACGAAAGCCGATACGCCTGCCCGTCTTTACTTTTCTTGAAAAGATGATAAGCGCTGATGCCGATTACAAAAAAGGCGGCGGTGACTATTCCGCTGGCTAAAACATGCGGAAACTGAACCCAGACATTGGGATTAAAAACAAGGTCCGCAAAACTGGTCATCTGAGCGCGGATTACGTTACCGGCGGCGTCGCGAACAAGTTCATATCCGCGTGGTTGCTGCATAAACGAATTGGCGATCAAAATCCATAATGCGGAAAGATTGGAACCGATAGCAACAAGCCAAATAGTTGCCGCATGCGCTTTTTTCGACAACCTGTCCCAACCGAAAATCCATACCCCCAAAAAAGTGGATTCCAGAAAAAACGCCAGCAGCGCTTCTATCGCCAACGGCGCGCCAAAAATATCGCCGACAAATCGGGAATATTCCGACCAGTTCATGCCGAATTGAAATTCCTGCACTAATCCGGTTACTACGCCAAGAATAAAGTTGATTATAAACAGCTTCCCCCAAAACAGGGTCATTCTTTTGTAAACTTCTTTGCCGGTCACCACGTAAAGCGTTTCCAGAATCGCCACGAAAACGGAGAGACCCAATGTCAACGGTACAAAAAAGAAGTGATATACGGTTGTAATTGCAAATTGCCACCGCGCTAAGGTTACGGCGCCCATGCCTTCCTCCTTTCCGGTTATTTAAAAAAACGGACTGTTATTCCGGTTTTTTATAGTTCGGGTTAATATCGTGCTCATAAAACACCAGTTCGGATATCTTTTTGTCGCTGAAATTTTTCAACATTTGCTCTTCCTGCTCTTTAAAAAAAAGATGGGTTTTACAATACCCGATCAACGGGCAAATTACCGGATTGCGCAAACACTCGTTTACGGTTGAATCGAAATTCATGGCGTATAAAATGTCCAGAACGGAAATGTGCTGCGGGTCGCGGTTAAGGAAAATACCTCCGTACTTTCCCTGAGCAGTTCCTATTAATCCGGCTTTTCTTAATTGAAAAACAATTTTACTGGCAAAGGGACGGGATATGGCAAGTAATCGGGTTATTTGGGATAAGGGAATTGGGGCGTTGGCTTTTTGTCCCGCAAGATAGGCGCAGATACGTACTGCATAATCATATTCGCGTTTAATCAGAACATTCTTAACCATACAATACCGCATAAGTAATATATTACCTGAACGGTTTAATATAAAAATGGTTTTTTTATTATGCAAAAGTTTTTATTAAATTGATTGTAACAAACAGATTTGGTTTTCGTCTAATAGTTTAAGAATATTTGAGGAGATATAAACATGCGCAGTTTTTCTCTCATAGCAATAACCGCGATTTTTCTTTTTTCGTGCACTGCTAAAGTTAACGAAAGTATTGTAATTGAAGACGGCAAAACAGTCAACAACGATTTGAATACCATCAACGGGGATATCATTATCGGAGATAATTGTATTATTAACGGCGACGCGCGCACGGTTAACGGACGCGTGGTTATCGGCGAGAACAGTAAAGTTGAAGGTATTAAGTCCGTTAACGGTCAGGTGATAATCGGAAAGAAGAGTCGGGTAACCGAAGGAATTACGGTGATTAACGGTTCCATTAAAATTAACGAAGAAGCAACGGTTAGCGGAGACATCGCTTCGGTCAACGGATCGCTGCGATTGGTTCGCGGACATATCTTGGGCGATGTTTCCACAGTAAACGGCGATGTGTTTTTAAACGATCACTCGGTGATTGAGGGAAGTATTGTGATTAAAGGGAAAGGCGAGCGGGACGAGAAGCGTAAGATTGAGATTTATTTAAAAGACAGTTCTCGTGTCAAAGGTGATATTGAAGTTAAGGCAAAATATACTCAGGTGCTCGTATATGCGGATTCCGGAAGCCAGATTGACGGCGACATCATTAACGCCGAATTGATTTACGACCAATAGATATTAAAATACTTTTTTCAGTTCCGGGAATCGATCAACCTGTAAAAAACGACCGTTTACGGGTAGAATTTTTTCGTCATCCAATTTCCATGTATCGGAATAGGGGATGTAGATGGCGAACATTCCGACGCGCAATGCGGGATTAATATCCGATTTGGGGCTGTTGCCCACCATGCAGGTTTCTTCGGGGCTCCAATGATGCTGCGCGATAATCTGTTTGTAAACCGAATCGTCTTTTTCCGGCACGATAAAATAAGCGTTAACCAACCGATGAATTCCCGCGTTTAAAATTTTTTGTTCCTGTTCCTTAAAATCGCCTTTGGTTAAAACAAATAATTTGTATTTTTCTTTTAGATAGGTCAACGTTTCTATCACTCCTTCGAATAATCGCGGTTTTATTTTCGGATGTTGCGAAAAGCGATCGATTATTGTTTTAAAGTCTTTATAGTCAATATGGTTCTGATATCTTTGATAGAGCGTTTCCAGAATATAAACGAAATTGTAACTGCCATAACCGCGTTCTTCAACAACCTTAAACTCGAGATCATCAAATTCTTTTTGTATTTGATCTCTATTAAATCCTTTGCTTGTCAGAAGTTTGATGAAATCTTCGGTCGCCCGGACGTAATAGATGTTATTTTCCCACAGGGTGTCGTCCGCGTCAAAAATAATTTGCTTTATGGACGTTAGCTTCAATTTTATCCTCCGTATTTGTCTCAATCGAAAAACTAATAAATTATGCGCCATGCTTCAATACTAATAATGTGAGAATTGGCATCCTCAGAAAAGCGAAATTTATTCACTTAGGGAATGAATTAAATTGAAGACGAAAATTCGCGAGAAATATCCGTTCCGCCGGGGGCAGCCGTCAAAGACGGCTAAACTATTAACCCGGAGGCCACATCAAACGACGCCCGCTTAGCAGATGGATATGAACATGAAAGATGCTTTGACCGCTGTCTTTG